>JAUNPJ010000087.1 GCA_030536755.1 Eubacteriales bacterium
CAGGTTTTATGCGGTCTGCGAGGGATTTTTTCATTATTCAACTGTCAAACTCCCGTGGAAAAATGGCTTCGCTTTTTTGCAGTGTTTTTAAATTGATACTATACAACCGAAATTGAATTTGATATACTAGTAAACAATTGAAATACTGCAACACACTACAATAAGAAAATGAAAGAGGTATGAATATCATGGAAGTTTTATACAGAAGTACCAGAGGACATGGGGAACAGGTAACGGCATCCCAGGCAATTCTTCAGGGATTGTCCGAAGACGGCGGTTTGTTTGTTCCTGTTGAGATTCCAAAACTGGATACAGATATGAAGGCATTATCTGAAATGACTTATCAGGAGCTTGCTTACACAGTTATGAGTAAGTTCTTTACCGATTTTACAGAAGAAGAATTGAGAAACTGCATCAACCGTGCATACGATTCCAAGTTTGATGTTCCGGAGATCGCTACCTTGGTGGAGGCAGACGGAGCTTACTATCTGGAACTGTTCCACGGTGCAACGATTGCTTTTAAGGATATGGCACTGTCCATTCTTCCGCATCTTTTGACAACATCAGCTAAGAAAAATCAGGTAAAAAATGAAATCGTGATTCTGACTGCTACTTCCGGCGATACCGGAAAGGCAGCGATGGCAGGTTTTGCTGATGTACCGGGAACCAAGATCATTGTGTTCTATCCGAAGAATGGTGTAAGCCCGATTCAGGAAAAACAGATGGTAACACAGAAAGGCAGTAATACATATGTTGTCGGTATCACAGGAAACTTTGACGATGCGCAGACTGCTGTAAAGAATATGTTTAATGACAAAGCGCTGGAGGCAGAGCTGGATGCAGCGGGATATCAGTTCTCTTCTGCAAATTCTATCAACATTGGACGTCTGGTTCCGCAGATTGTTTACTATGTATATGCGTATGCGACAATGGTCAGACAGGGCGTGATCAAAGACGGCGACAAGATCAATGTAGATGTTCCGACCGGAAATTTCGGAAATATTCTTGCTGCTTTTTATGCGAAACAGATGGGACTGCCAATCGCAAAATTGATCTGTGCATCCAATGAAAACAAAGTATTGTTTGATTTCTTCCGCACAGGCGTATATGACAGAAAACGTGAATTTATTCTGACGACATCTCCGTCCATGGATATTCTGATTTCTAGCAATCTGGAGAGGTTGATCTATCGTTTGTGCGATCACGATGCAGAGAAATGCAGCCAGCTGATGAAAGCGCTGAGCGCAGAGGGAAGCTATGAGATCACACCGGAGATGAAGGCGGAACTCTCTGATTTCTATGGAAATTATGCGACAGAGGAAGAGACTGCTGAGACAATCAGCCATGTGTTCAAGAATGCACAGTATCTGATCGACACACATACAGCTGTTGCATCTACCGTATACAGAAAATATACAGAGGAGACAGGAGACAAAACTCCGACTGTGATCGCATCCACAGCAAGTCCATATAAGTTTACAAGAAGCGTTATGAATGCAGTGGATTCCAAATACGATACCATGGGTGACTTTGAGCTGGTAGACGAGCTTTCCAGAATTACAGGTGTGAAAGTTCCGCAGGCAATTGAGGACATTCGTACAGCGCCGGTTCTGCACGATACAGTTGTGGATGCCTGTGATATGCCGGCAGCAGTGAAAAAGATTTTAGGTGTAAAATAAAAATGCGATGGAATGAATTGCTCTCCCCGCAGAGGGCCAGAATGTATAAAAAAGACAGCGACAATGCACAGGGGGCTGATCTGCGCAGTGAATTTGAGAAGGATTATCACCGGATCATCGGGAGTTCCGCTTTTCGAAGACTGCAGGACAAAACGCAGGTATTTCCGCTGGATCAAAGTGACTTCATCCGGACAAGGCTGACGCATTCCATGGAGGTATCTTCTTTTGCAAAATCACTGGGGCAGAACATTGCCCAGTATATTCTGCAGAATCAGCTGGATGAAACCTTTACCCTTCAGACAAAGGCAGATATCTGTGATGTACTCCAGTGCGCAGGGTTGATCCATGATATTGGCAACCCGCCTTTCGGGCATTTTGGCGAAGAAGCGATTCGCGCATGGTTTGTAGAAAATTTAAAAAATTATCAGCTTGAGGGACAGCAGGTGACAAATCTGTTGTCCCCGCAGATGCTGCAGGATCTGTATCATTTTGAAGGAAATGCACAGGCGCTGCGTCTGGTGAGCAAGCTGCATTTTCTGGTAGATGAGCATGGGATGAATTTAACCTATGCTCTTTTAAATACCATCATCAAATATCCGGTTTCTTCCATACAGATGGATCAGCAAAGCAGAGATATCCGAAAGAAAAAGCTGGGATATTTTCTGGCCGAACAGAAATTGTATGAGGATATTATAAGCTGTACAAAAGCCAGAGGATGCCGTCATCCGCTGACATTTATTCTGGAAGCGGCAGATGATATTGCCTATCGGACGGCAGATATCGAAGATTCCTTCAAGAAAGGAAGGATTACCTATGATGATCTGATGAAGGAACTGTGTATTCTGCAAAAGCAGTCTGAAAGTGGATTGGACGCAGTGGGAATGCTCAGGTACCAGCTGGATAACGGAATTCGCAGAGGTGTAAAAAATCCGCAGCTTTATGCGGTGCAGAATTGGGTGGTGAGAATCCAGAGTACACTGATTGCCTGTGCGACGAAGGGATTTGCTGCGCACTATTCTGCAATTATGGAGGGAGAGTATTCCCATGATATTTTCTACGAAACGGAAGGTGCCTGGCTTTTGGATGCACTTGGAGATATTGCCATGCGCTATACTTTTTTGTCACAGCCGATTTTAAAACTGGAGATTGCAGCGGATACGATTTTTCATTTTCTTCTGGAACGTCTTGTTCCAGCGGCGATCCATTATGACTCATCGGATGAAATGTCGATGATGGAGACGAAGGCAATCGCTCTGATCTCAGAGAATCACAGACAGGTGTATCATATTTATGCGAAAGGAAAAAGCAAACAGCAGAGATTGTATCTGAGACTTTTGCTGGTGACGGATTTTATCAGCGGAATGACGGACAGTTACGCAAAACATTTGTATCAGGAACTAAATGGGATCATATAAATAATATAGAAAAATATTGACAAGCGATGTTTTACACATTAAAATGTTTTATAGCGAACAGTTCATCAAAAAACAATTTGCTATAAAACGAAGAAAGGAGTGTATCGTCATCGATTTATGCAATAAAAAAGCCGTAGGGTTTCGTCTGAGAAAGCTTGACAATCTGATGATGAGAAATATGCTGGCATGTTCCAGAGTACTGGGGCTTGACGAAGTGACAGTCATGAATGGATGGATTCTTGGTTACTTAAGCCGAAATTCTGATCATGACATTTTTCAGAAGGATGTAGAGGCATATTTTGGAATCGGGCGCTCGACGGTAACAAACATTGTAAAATTAATGGAAAAAAAGCAGCTGATCCGAAGAGAATCGGTGGAGCGAGATGCACGTTTGAAAAAGTTGGTGCTGACCGATAAGGGAAGAGAGGCCCATGAGAAGGTACAGACCATGCTGGATTGGATGGAACGGACTCTTCTTGAGGGAATCACGCAGGAAGAACAGGACGGTTTCTATCGAATGCTGGATAAGCTGCAGATGAATCTGAAACGACAGAAGGAGGAAATCAAATGCTTAAAACTTTAGCCTCTCAGATTAAGGAATTCAAGAGAGATTCCTTGCTGACACCGATTTTTATGGTGCTGGAGGTATTATTTGAGACAATCATTCCTTTGCTGATGGCTTCGATCATTGACAAAGGTGTGGAAGCCGGAGATATGCATCATATTTATGTGATCGGCGGCTGGATGATTGCAGCGGCAGCGGCAGGACTGTTTTGCGGTATCATGGGAGGCCGTCTTGCAGCGAGAGCTTCTGCCGGTTTTGCACGCAATCTGCGTCAGACCATGTTTGAAAACATTCAGCAGTTTTCATTCTCAAATATTGATAAATTCAGTACAGCGGGTCTTGTGACTCGTATGACAACGGATGTGACGAATATCCAGAATGCTTATCAGATGCTTTTGCGTATGTGCTTCCGTGCACCATGCAGTCTTTTGTGTGCGATGGGAATGGCCTTTTTTATCAATGCGCGGATTGCCAGTATCTATTTGATGGCAGTTATTCTGCTTGGAATTTTTCTGTTTTTTATTCTCAGAAGAGCAACCAGATATTTTCAGGCTGCATTTCCGAAATATGATGATCTGAATGCTTCTGTGCAGGAAAATGTTTCCGCCATCCGTGTGGTAAAAGCGTATGTTCGTGAGGACGAGGAAATCAGCAAGTTCAAAAAGGCAAGCCAGAACATCTACAATATTTTCGTGAAGGCAGAGAAAAACATTGTGTATAATATGCCGGTGATGATGTTTACGGTATACAGCTGTATTCTTCTGATCAGCTGGGTCGGAGCAAAAATGATCGTCAGTTCCGCATTGACGACAGGTGAGCTGATGAGTCTTCTTACTTACTGCATGAATATACTGATGAACCTGATGATGCTCTCGATGGTTTTTGTAATGATGAGTATGAGTGTGGCAAGTGCCCGCCGTATTTCAGAAGTATTAACCGAAAAGAGTGATCTGGCGAATCCGGAGAATCCGATTTATGAAGTGCCGGATGGTTCGATTGAGTTTCAGCATGTGAATTTTGCTTATCACAAAGACAGCCAGGAGCCGGTGCTGCATGACATCAACCTGAAGATTCGCTCTGGTGAGACGATTGGAATCCTGGGAGGAACGGGAAGTGCCAAGACCAGTCTGATCAACCTGATCAGCCGTCTGTATGATGTGACTTGTGGAACTGTCCTTGTAGGCGGACACGATGTTCGGGAATACGATATGGAAGCGCTGCGAAACCAGGTATCTGTAGTACTTCAGAAAAATGTGCTTTTTTCGGGAAGTATTCTGGATAATCTTCGCTGGGGTGATGAGAATGCTACAAAAGAGGAGTGTATCCGTGCCTGCAAACTGGCCTGTGCAGATGAATTTATTGATAAAATGCCGGATGGATATGAGACACATATTGAGCAGGGAGGAAGCAATGTGTCGGGAGGACAGAAGCAGCGTCTGTGTATTGCCAGAGCTCTGCTGAAAAAGCCGAAGGTGTTGATCCTCGATGACAGTACGAGTGCCGTCGATACCGCTACAGACAGTAAGATCCGTAAGGCATTTGCCGAGGAAATTCCGAATACGACGAAGCTGATCATTGCACAGAGAATTTCCAGTGTGCAGAATGCAGACAGAATCATTGTCATGGAAAATGGAAGAATCAATGGATTTGGTACGCATGAGCAATTGCTTGCGTCTAATGAAATTTACAGAGAAGTATATGAGTCCCAGACCAGCGGCGGTGGGGATTTTGATGAAAAGGCAGGTGAAGAATAATGGCACATCCGGGAGGAATGAACGCGAGAGTGCGAGCAAAAGGCAGCAAACGTGTGGAAAATCCGGGAAAGACGTTCAAGCGCCTGATGAAATATATTTTGAAGGATTATGGGGTTGCTTATGCTGCCGTTGTGGTTCTGATCTTTATCAGTGTACTTGCAAATGTACGGGGAACTCTGTTTACAAAAACACTGATCGATGATTATATTACACCACTTCTGGCTGCGGAACATCCGGATTTTCATCCGCTGGCGGTGGCAATCGGAAAAGTTGCGGGATTTTATCTGGTTGGTATTCTCGCTTCTTATGCGTATAATCGTATTATGATCAATGTGACGCAGGGAACACTGCGCAATCTGAGAGATGATATCTTTTCACATATGGAAAAATTACCGATTAAGTATTTTGATACGCATGCACATGGCGATATCATGTCGATTTACACAAACGACACGGATACGCTGCGCCAGATGATCAGCCAGAGTATGGTACAGATATTTAACAGCGGCATTACGATCGTCAGTGTGCTGTTCAGTATGATCATGCTGAATGTACCGCTGACAATATTGACGCTTGCCATGGTGGCACTGATGATGTTTACCACAAAGAATCTGGCTTCCCGCAGTGGAAAATATTTTGTGGAGCAGCAGAAAAATCTTGGCCGTGTGAATGGATTTATTGAAGAGATGATGAATGGACAGAAGGTTGTAAAGGTATTCTGTCATGAGGAAGAGAATATCAAAGACTTCAAAAAAATCAATGACGAACTTTATGAGAGTGCCCATCAGGCAAATGCGTTTGCCAACTGTATGGGACCGGTCAACGCGCAGATGGGAAACATCAGTTATGTGATCTGTGCGATCGTCGGAGGTGCGCTGGCACTGCATGGCGTGGGCGGTTTTACGCTGGGCGGCCTTGCCAGCTTTCTGACGTTCAATAAGAGCTTTAACATGCCGATCAACCAGGTCAGCCAGCAGCTGAATGCTGTAGTCATGGCACTGGCAGGTGCAGACCGTATTTTCCGTCTGCTGGATGAAGAACCGGAGGCGGATAATGGATATGTAACGCTTGTCAATGCCAAAGAAGCAGATGGAAAACTGACCGAAACACAGGAGCGGACCGGACGCTGGGCATGGAAGCACACGCATCAGGCAGATGGGTCTGTTGACTATGTGGAACTGAAGGGCGATGTTGTTTTTGATGATGTAGATTTCGGCTACGATGATAAGAAGATTGTGCTGCATAATGTCAAACTTTATGCCACACCAGGACAGAAAATTGCATTTGTCGGTTCGACAGGTGCCGGAAAAACGACGATCACCAATCTGATCAATCGCTTTTACGACATTCAGGATGGTAAGATCCGTTACGATGGTATCAATATCAACAAAATTAAGAAAGCAGATCTTCGTCGTTCCCTTGGCATTGTTCTTCAGGATACGCATCTGTTTACAGGAACTGTTATGGAAAACATTCGGTTCGGAAAGCTGGATGCTACGGATGCGGAAGTCATTGCAGCGGCAAAACTTGCCAATGCAGACGGTTTTATCCGAAGGCTTCCGGAAGGCTATCAGACGATGCTGACCGGAGATGGCGCAAATCTGAGTCAGGGACAGAGACAGCTTCTGGCAATTGCCCGGGCAGCAGTTGCAGATCCTCCGGTTCTGATTCTGGACGAGGCAACCAGTTCGATTGATACCCGTACAGAGCAGATCGTACAGAGTGGAATGGATCAGCTGATGCGTGGGCGTACAACGTTTGTGATCGCGCATCGCTTGTCTACCGTTAAAAATTCCGACTGCATCATGGTTCTGGAGCAGGGAAGAATTATTGAGCGGGGAACACATGAAGAACTGATAGAAGAAAGAGGAAAATACTATCAGTTGTATACAGGAAATTCCATAGCGGGCTAAAAAACAAAAAATGTAAAAAGAATACAAAAGAATTGAAAAATTTACCTCGTATGCTTATTGTCAGAACGCATAGAATATAGTATAATCTATGTAGTGAAAAGCAGTGGAGCATCCTGGAATGTACGAGGACCCTGTTATTTTGAACCTACATTTACGTGAAACGGGACTCCTATATTGTCAATTGGATGTCAGGCCTCTCGTCGTGGAAGGCAGAAGATTGATTGCGGACACCCACCTAGCAATCGCTAGGCGTCAAGAAATGGGGAACGGCATTTTGGGACCACAAAGGATAAAAAAGAGAGTCATGTTCCATGACTCTCTTTTGTGTTTAATAAGAGGAAAGTTTGCAGAGGCAGAATTTTCGTGCAGAAAGAAAGGAGCATAATTATGAGCGTAACGAAATCATTATTTGGAAAAACGGAGGCCGGACAGGAGGTGTCCGTGTATCGTCTGCAGAACCGTGCGGGTTCTTATATTGAAGTGTTGGACTATGGTGCAATACTTCGCTCTGTAGTGGTTCCAGACAAAGACGGTAACATGACAGATGTGGTTTTGGGATATGACAGCGTGGCTGGTTATGAAAATAGCACCTGCTTTTTTGGAGCGACCATCGGCAGAAGCGGCAATCGTATTGCCGGAGGTACGTTTGAGATTGATGGTGTTACATACCAGATGGCACAGAACGAAAACAACAACAATCTGCACAGCGGACCAGACGGCTACGAAAAGAGAATATGGACCGTCAAAGAAATCAGAGAAGAAGAAAACAGTGTCACATTTGCACTGAACAGTCCGGACAAAGATCAGGGATTTCCGGGAAATTTTGATATTCTGGTAAAATACGAAATGTCAGAAGTCGATGAAGTGATCATTCATTATATGGGAAGATGTGACAAAGACACGGTTGCCAATCTGACAAACCACAGTTATTTTAACCCTCAGGGACATGACAGCGGAAGCAACAGCGATATCCTGCTGAAAATCAATGCGGACAATTATACACCTGTAGCAGACAGTGCATCCATTCCGACTGGGGAGATTGCATCAGTAAAGGGAACACCGATGGATTTCACAGAAGAAAAACCAATCGGCAAAGAAATCGATGCAGACTTTGAACAGTTGAATTTCACAGGCGGCTATGACCATAATTATGTGCTGAATGGGTACGAAAAGGGGATTGAGCGTGTCGTTGCAAAAGCGTATGCGCCAAAGACAGGAATTTCTATGGAAGTGACGACAGATCTTCCGGGTGTTCAATTCTATGCAGCTAACTTTGTAGAAAACGAGCAGGGAAAAAATGGAGCTGTTTATGGAAAGCGAAGTGCTTTCTGTCTGGAGACACAGTACTTCCCGGACAGTATCAACCAGAAAAATTTTGAATCCCCGATCCTGGAGCAGGGAGAAACCTACAATACCGTGACGATTTATCGGTTCAGCGTGGAATAATCTATGACAAAAAGAAAGAAAGGTCTGTTTTCTACTATATGGGGATTTTCCCGGCGTATCTCCGAGGATCATGTGGCGGCATACGCAGCACAGAGTGCATACTTTATTATGTTATCGTTTATTCCCTTTGTACTGTGTTTAATGACTATTGTAAAATATACAACATTGACAAAGGAGATGGTGCTGTCGGCTATCCTTCAGATTTGTCCCACGAATCTGGATGCCTTTATTTCCGGTATTGTGGACGAGGTATATGATAAATCACTGGCAGTCATTCCGTTTTCTGCATTGATTGCGCTGTGGTCGGCGGGAAGAGGACTTCAGGCCGTCAGCAACGGATTAAACACCATTTACCATGTAAAAGAGACGCGTAACTGGCTGATTACAAGAATACGTTCTGTTATTTTTACTGTGATTCTGGTCATTGCGCTGCTGCTGAGTCTGATGCTTCTGGTATTCGGAAATGGTATTTACCGCAGCCTGCAAAAAAGCATTCCGTTTGTGGCAGAACTGCTGGGACATATTATGGAAAATCGATTGTTTCTTGTTCTGGGTGTGCTGATGCTGGTATTTATGTTCCTGTTCAAGGTAGTACCGAACCGAAAGGCAACTTTTCGCAGCCAGCTTCCTGGAGCGATTCTGACATCTGTGTGCTGGATGGCATTTTCGTACGGATTTTCTCTGTATTTTTCGTACTATTCGTCGTTTTCGAATATGTACGGAAGTCTGACTACCATTGTACTGGTGATGCTGTGGTTGTACATGTGCATGACCATTGTGCTTTGTGGGGCGGAGGTAAATGCCTATTTTGAAAAGCAGTTTCGGCAGGCACATGCGTTTGCCAGAGATTTGTTCGATAAGGAGGACAGCAACAGTGAGATTCTGGAAAAAAAAATAGATGATTATTTTGATAAATAAGGCTGCTTTGGCGGCCTTATTTGGTCTGATTGGTCAAAATAACACTTGACAGAATGAGCAATTATGTTAAAATGAGTTTCAGAAAACATTATCAAATAATGGCAATGAAGGTGTCAGTAGAAGTATATTTTCTGTCAGAGAGAGGAAGTCACCGGCTGAAAGCTTCCTTCAGTTCAGATATAGTTTGAAATTCCCACCGGAGCTGCCTGGCTGAAAAGTAAAAGTAGGCCGGGCCGTTGTGCGCGTTAAGCATTTGAGTGCCTGAGCAATCAGGAATCTGGGTGGTACCGCGGGTATGTCTCGTCCCTTTTGGGATGGGATTTTTTTATGTTAAAAATATAGAGACAAAGGAGAGAAAACAATGGGAATGAAGGAAAGATTACAGGAACTTCACGACGAAGCTGTAAAGAAAATTCAGGAATCCGATGCACTGGACAAATTGAATGATGTCCGTGTGGCTTACCTCGGCAAAAAAGGTCAGCTTACAGCCGTTTTAAAAGGAATGAAAGATGTTCCGCCGGAGGAACGTCCTCAGGTTGGACAACTTGTCAATGATACAAGAGCAAAGATTGAAGCTGTTCTGGAAGAGACAAAGAAACAGTTGGAGGAGGCTGCAAGAGAACTGCAGCTGAAAGCAGAGGTCATTGATGTAACACTTCCTGCAAAGAAATCCGTGATTGGTCATCGTCATCCGAATACAATTGCTCTGGAAGAGGTAGAGCGTATTTTCATTGGTATGGGATATGAAGTAGTAGAAGGACCGGAAGTAGAGTACGATGAGTACAATTTCACCAAATTAAACATTCCGGCTGATCATCCTGCGAAGGACGAACAGGATACCTTCTATATTAATAAGGAGATTGTATTGAGAACACAGACTTCTCCTGTACAGGCTCGTGTGATGGAACAGGGCAAACTTCCAATCCGTATGATTGCACCGGGACGTGTATTCCGTTCTGACGAGGTGGATGCGACACATTCTCCATCCTTCCATCAGATCGAGGGACTCGTCATTGATAAGAACATTACATTTGCCGACCTGAAGGGAACACTGGAAGAGTTCGCCAAGGAACTGTTCGGACCGGAGACAAAGACAAAATTCCGTCCGCATCATTTCCCATTCACTGAGCCAAGTGCAGAGGTGGATGTATCCTGTTTCAAGTGCGGCGGAAAAGGCTGCCGTTTCTGTAAAGGTTCCGGCTGGATTGAGATTCTCGGCTGTGGTATGGTACATCCTCATGTATTGGAGATGTGCGGAATCGATCCGGAAGAATACACAGGATTTGCGTTTGGTGTAGGTCTTGAGCGTATCGCACTGCTGAAATATGAGATTGATGACATGAGACTGTTATACGAGAACGATATCCGTTTCCTGAAACAGTTCTAATTAAGGAGGAGAGAAAAACATGAATACTTCATTATCATGGATTAAAATGTATGTGCCGGATCTTGATGTGACGGCTCAGGAATATACAGATGCAATGACTCTGTCCGGAACAAAGGTGGAAGGCTTTGAACAGCTGGATGCTGACCTGGAAAAAATTGTGATCGGTCAGATTGAGAAAATCGAAAGACATCCGGATGCAGATAAACTGATCGTGTGTCAGGTAAATGTGGGCAATGAGGTGACTCAGATTGTCACAGGTGCCCCGAATGTAAAAGTAGGAGATAAGATTCCGGTTGTTCTCGATGGCGGACGTGTTGCCGGCGGCCACGACGGAAAAATGGTAGAGGGCGGAATCAAAATTAAAAAAGGAAAACTGCGCGGTGTGGAATCCAATGGTATGATGTGCTCCATCGAGGAACTCGGAAGCAACACCGATATGTATCCGGAAGCACCAGAATATGGTATCTATATTTTCCCGGAGGATGCAGAAGTTGGTGCTGATGCAATCAAAGCTCTGGGAAGAGATGACGTAATATTTGAATATGAGATCACTTCCAACCGTGTGGACTGCTACAGTGTGATCGGTATTGCAAGAGAGGCAGCTGCAACCTTTAACAAAGAGTTCAAGCCTCCGGTTGTGACACCTACCGGTAATGAGGAAGATGCACACGATTATGTCAAAGTAAAGGTAGAGGACACAGATCTTTGCTCTCGTTACTGTGCACGTGTTGTAAAAAATGTAAAAATCGGACCTTCTCCAAAATGGATGCAGAGATGTCTGGCTTCCAACGGAATCCGTCCAATCAATAACCTTGTTGATATCACAAACTATGTTATGGAAGAGTATGGACAGCCGATGCATGCGTACGATTTGGATCACATTGCAGGAAGAGAGATTATCGTAAGACGTGCAGCCGCTGATGAGAAATTTGTAACACTGGATGGACAGGAACGTCAGATGGACGAAGATGTTTTGATGATCTGTGATGCAGAGAAGGCAGTTGGTATTGCCGGTATCATGGGTGGAGAAAATTCCATGATCACAGATGAGGTGCACACTGTTCTTTTTGAGGCAGCCTGCTTCGATGGAACAAACATCCGTAAATCTGCAAAACGTATCGGACTTCGTACCGATGCATCCGGTAAATTTGAAAAAGGTCTGGATCCAAACAATGCTCAGGAAGCAATTGACCGTGCCTGCCAGCTGATGGAAGAACTTGGTGCCGGTGAGGTTGTAGGCGGTATGGTAGATGTTTACAGCAAAAAGAAAGAGCCGGTACGTGTAGCATTTGAGCCGGAAAAGATCAATGCACTGCTTGGAACCAATATTTCCAAAGAAGATATGCTGGAGTACTTCTCCCGCGTAGAACTGGCTTATGATGAAGCGACAAATGAAATCGTGGCTCCTACCTTCCGTCAGGATATTTTCCGCACAGCAGATCTGGCAGAAGAGGTAGCAAGATTCTACGGTTATGACAACATTCCGACAACTCTGCCGACAGGAGAGGCTACGACAGGACGTCTCAGCTTTAAACTTCGTATCGAGCAGATTGCTCGTGACATTGCAGAATATTGTGGTTTTTCCCAGGGTATGACTTATTCTTTCGAGAGCCCGAAGGTATTTGACAAATTGATGCTTCCGGCTGACTGCCCAAAACGCAAGGCAATCAAGATCATGAACCCGCTGGGTGAAGATTTCAGTATCATGCGTACATTGCCGGAAAACGGAATGCTGGTTTCTCTGGCAACCAATTATAATAGAAGAAACAAGGGCGTAGCTCTTTACGAGCTGGGAAATGTGTATCTTCCAAAGGAGCTTCCTCTGACAGACCTTCCGGATGAAAGAATGAAATTTACACTGGGTATGTATGGAAAAGGTGATTTTTATACGATGAAAGGTGTGATTGAGGAGTTCTTTGAGAAAGTAGGTATGAAGAAAAAGCCGGTTTATGAGCCTTCTACACTGCGTCCGTATCTGCATCCGGGCCGCCAGGCAATCGTGAAATATGCAGGAAAAGAAGTTGCTTACCTCGGTGAGGTGCATCCGGTTGTGGCAGATACTTACGGAATCGGAGAAAAAGCATACATTGCAGTCATTGATATTCCGACAGTTCTTGAGTTTGCAGGCTTTGACCATAAATATGAGGGAATTGCAAAATATCCGGCAGTGACACGTGACCTGAGTATGCTGGTTCCGAAGACTGTTCTTGCAGGAGAAATTGAGGCAATGATCGAGCAGCGCGGCGGCAAGATTCTGGAAAGCTATCAATTGTTTGACATCTATGAGGGAAGCCAGATCAAAGAAGGTTACAAATCTATGGCATATTCTGTTGTCTTCCGTGCAAAGGACAGAACACTGGAAGAGGCAGATATTACAGCTGCTATGAAGAAGATTTTGAATGGTCTGCAGAGCCTTGGAATCGAGTTGAGGAGTTAAGCATGTTATTATATATAATCCGACACGGAGAAACTGTGTGGAACTCAATGGGAAGGCTTCAGGGAAGAGAGGACATTTCTCTGAATGAGAATGGAATTCGCCTGGCAAAGATTACGGGGGAACAGTTAAAAGATGTTCCCTTTGATCTTGCCGTTTCCAGTCCTTTGCAGCGGGCGTATGTCACAGCAGAACTGGTCCTTGGCGGACGCGATATTCCTATTTACACAGATGAGCGGATTCAGGAAATCTGTTTTGGTGTCTGGGAGGGAGAAGCTTTCATGAAATCAGATCCTTCTCATCCATTTTATACATTCTTTTCAGATGCGTATCACTATATGCCTCCCAAGAATGGCGAAAGTATTTTTGATGTGATTGAGAGAACAAAAGAATTTTACGAGGATTTGATTTCCAGGCCTGAACTTCAGAATAAGACAATTCTGATCGCGACGCACGGATGTGCGCTGCGTGGAATCCTGCACAATGTTTATGAGGATACTACGGATTTCTGGCACGGTGGTGTATGTCCAAACTGTGGTGTCAACATTGTGGAGGTCAAAGATGGAAAGTCTACGCTGTTGGCAGACGATAGAATTTATTATTGATATTACAAGCGATTCGGAAATCAATCACAGATTGTTTTCTGAATCGCTTTGTATTTCTCACATAAAATTCCTGTTTGTAGGGTTGTATGTACACCACTTTCCTGGTCAACAGAACACTTTCAAACGGCAGGGTTTGGCTTGGGGCTTCCGAACAGCCATTTGCACAGGGGAGACTTTCCGTATCAAGTGCGATCTCTCCGCTTGTGCGGTCAACCTGTTGATTTTCTTGTTTGGCT
>JAUNPJ010000011.1 GCA_030536755.1 Eubacteriales bacterium
GCTTTCGCATCTTCTCATCCATCGGAGCCAGCTTGTAGATCAGGCCCGGAACCTCTGGATTATTATTCTGAAGCCATTTCACTTTTTCGTATTGAATCCATCCCAGAATATTTACCGTATTGTCCTGAATCATGCGCATCCAATTCGGATTGAAATGAACTTCCTTTTTCAGTTTACTGCTGTCACCCAAGGTATATGGCAAGCGGATCACCGTGCTATCAATCCGTCTGATATACTCGGTTAATCTACGAATACTACCCCACGGCACTTCTTCTGAGCTTTTTGAGAAGAAACCAGCCAAGGCACGACCAGGAACCATATTGGTCAGCTGTTCCTTAGAAAGTTTTAGCTCAGCATTGTGCTCCCGGATTGCATTTTTGATTTCAACTTTAGATGCATTTGCCGGCAGATCACTGAGTTCTGTTAGTTTAAGGACAGCACGTTCCAGACCGTCTCTGACAAGACCATCTGCCTGTATGCCACTAAGGTGAATATGAAATTCCCTTACGGAATACCATGCATTGCATATCATCTCATCAAGGATTGCATCAAACGTAGTATCCTGAATACCCTCCGAAATGATATCTACAATGGCTTCCAGCCAGTAGAACTTATAACAGTAGGACGGATCCTTCATCATCTGAGAGAAGCCTTCTATATCCAGGGTGTTGTGGTACTCTCCATTGATATGTAAAGAATATCCTATTTGCGGAGTATCAAATTGAGCCATTTCTCATCACCCCTTCCTGGTCTGACATCACCGGTGATCCACTGGTCTTCTATCGTAAGTTCCGGAATCTCTGCTATGAATTCCTTAAAGGAATCCTCAGTAAAATCTGTAAAATACCGACCATTACGCACACCTTCAAAATCACTGTATTTGAAAGATGTGTAAATCACGCCACTATCCTTCAATGCCATGCACATCTTACAGATAACCGGCAATAGTTCGATCTTCGGCAAGTGTAAAATAGATGAGCAAGCCCATATGCCATCGTAAGTGCCCATATCATCCAATTCCTGAAACAGCATTTCTTTTACTTCGATACCGGTAAAATCACTGGCCAACCGACAAAGTTCTGCAGATCCATCGGTCGCTGTTACCTGATAACCCTGATCCAGGAAATATTTCGTGTCACGGCCAGAACCGCAACCGAAATCAAGGATAGCGGCTCCCTCATTCAACAAATGAAGGAATTTATCCTGGGCCAGATGCATGTCAACATTCTGCGTATTCTCTATGAAATTTTCTGCATTGAGATTGTAGTAATCAATTGTCTGGTCCATAAATAACCTCTTCTATCGTTTATTCTTATATTCCGTTTCCATTTTAAGGATTTGACTCCGGCTTAATGCGCATATCGCATTCTTCGCAGCCGATAATCGTATGCCCATCTTCATTCTTCATCAGAGCAACATTCCAATCCCTCGGATTTCCAGACTTTACGACCTGCATCATATTCACAAAAGACACGGTATCCACGGTCTTTGTGGTACAATTCTTTTTCTAAGCCTCATCCAGTGCTTTTTCTAATTTATTATCCTTGTCAAAGTAGACCTTGTTTCCTTCGTTAATCGCTTTCTCATAAAGCATGGCGTCTTCTGCTTTTATCTTTAGTTCTTCACCAGCAGAATTTACAAGCGTAACCACAGCCATTACCGGAGCATTTTCTGAACGTTCTTCACAACCAAAGTCCAGGTCTTCATCAATTCTTTTTACTATATAAATCATCGTTTTATCAATCTTCGCTACAGCATAATCTTATTGGTCATGCCTGCATTATTACTTCCGGCGCGATTATCACTCGGTGTCTTCCCCATGGTAACCATATAACGAGGATCACCTTGATAAGTGATCTTATTTTCTCTTGCAAACATAAACAATGTTTTATAAAGATAAGGGTATTTACGTGAGGCTACAAAATCACGATTGCATTCCAGCCAGGTGCGATGGTAAAGTGCCTTGATCTTATCCTCATCAACATCAAATCATCCCATCTTTTCTTTTTATTCCTCCATAAAGAAATCTGTATCGATTCGTTTGATCTTATAAACCACTTCTGTTGAAACTCCAAGTTCATATTCAATCATAAGTTTTGCGAGAGTATCCCCATCAACCAGTATAATACTCTGCCCTTTTGCATAATCGATAGCACCTTGCGAAAAGGATGTGGTTGTAATAAATAACCCTTTGGATGCATGCTGACCAGCCATTGCCCCAAAGAATTTTTGAATTTCTGGTCGTGATACTGTTGTCTTTGGATTCCACTTTTTAGCTTGAATATAGATTTTGTCAAATCCAAGTCTGTCCTGGTATATAATTCCGTCGATACCACCGTCGCCAGTAGATTGTGTAGTCATTCCATGACCATTCAGTTCTTTGCAATATCCCATCTTTTCCAATAGCTTAACTACCATTCGTTCAAAGTATACAGGCGATTGTTTAAGAACCATTTCCAAAACTTCACCGGCTAGCTCATCATTGATCTGATCATATACTCTCTGGATAGTATCCTGCGGTGTTTCTTCTTCGTCTTTGACAATTTCTACCGGATCCATTTTTTTCTTAGGAGACATTTTCTTAAATTCACAGAATCCCGGAAACTGGGTAAGTACGTCATCGTTAATAATTTTATACTGCTGATAGATATTTACTCCATCAGCAGTAATTTTAACCTCAAATCTTGATGGCGTCTCAATCAAGCCAGCATGCTTCAGATATGTTTTGTTCCAACCAATACGATTGTCTAGAACAGTCTGTGTTCCACTAGCAAGCATTTGAGCCACATCTTCATCCGAGAGATCAAAAGCTTCAATTATCCTCTGCTTAATTTCTTTTGTTTTATGTACTTTCTCATCCATTAATGCGCCGAGATAAGGTCGATATATCTCATGATATTTGGGCATTCCCATTGCTTTTCACCTCTCGTTATTGCCTTCTTACCTCTTTTTATTTCTCTTCTGTCCCTTTTTAACTTCTTTCTCTTCCGCACGTTTCTCAGATTCCGTCTGATCCTCTATGCTCTTTCCAAGTTTAGGAACCCGTTTTGGTGCTTTCTTTCCCCAGCCCTGAACTCTAAAGATTTCCTGAACCTCCGCTAGATGCGTTGCTGTAAACGTAATTGTTGAATCTCCTATTGGGATTTCGAACTTTCCTGCTCCGGTAGGATTTACCTTCATGATCTCGGTAATGAAATCATTCCAAATGATGTCATTGTATCTCATAAAAATATAATCCTTGCTGCAGGTCAGACATAAGTTCAGATACATCTGATTCCATGCATATGCTGGAGTTTTCTCAATCTCATTACGTTCAATATATTTCTTATATACTTTCTGCCTACACATCTGACAGAAGCAACGATTCTCGCTAAATGCACTTTGATACATACTATAGGCATAATTCTTCTTATCCAAAGCTGTTTTTGGTTTCCACTGGATATATTGTTTCTCTACGTATGGATTTCTTGCATTTTTCCAAAGCGTAACAATATAATTTCTTAACGAAGATACATTCTTCACTTCTTGCTCAGGAAACTCCTCGTAATAATCATCATCGTCATTATCTCCATTTGCACCAAATTCCAGATTGTATCTTTCTATTTTGTCTTCAGATATAAGCTCTGCTGCAATCAACTTGCTAATAATTTCAAAAAAATTTTCAAAACCACACTGAAGATCCTCGATATCATCATCTTCGATCGTTTTAATCTCTAAATCAAACTCATCATAATGGATCTTCAAAATGCCCTGGCAACCAAGAAACTTTGCAAGTTTCTCATACCGTTCTTCAACTACATAAGACAGAATAAGCGGACCAGCAAAGAACTGACCAGTTTCATTCAAATATTTGTTTCCCGTCTTATAAGTACCATTCGCCATCTCAAATGGAATTTCTGCCAGAAGTCCTTTAAGCGTTGCTTCACACTTCTTAAAAGCAATCGTATTTCTTTCAAACTCGTACAAAATATATTTTGCCTTGTCTGCCAGTGATCGTGAACTCTTTATATATGCTTCCAATCCATTGCGATATTTCGCATCGAAAACCTCTTGGGTCAACTCATTGATACGGCCTCTTTTTCCAAGAATTTTGTCCGCAGTGTCAATTGCAAGCACATTCGAATTCAGAATATAGTAATCATCTCTTGAAACTTCCGTTTTATGACTATAGATGTTGTCCTGATATTGAATATATTCGGTTCCAATCGAAGTCCTTACCGGAATAAACGGAAGGCACTTAACGCCATCTCCAACACCTTCAAATGCAATATTACCTTGATTACCAGACAAATATGCATACAGACCATTTCTAAAAATCTCATCGTTAATATACTTTGACGTAATCTTCTGAAGGCACGTCAAGATTTCAGATCCCTTTGCTTTTCTGCAGCCTATTGCTTCCAATAACGCTACATACTGACTCTTACCAATGGTATCAATTACAACTCCAGGGAACATCAACGAAATATTTTCATACTCCTGCTGCTTTGCTATAAATTCTGGAATCATCACACAATTGCTTCCCATTGCTGATACAGAATTACCTCCGCCTAAAACTGGAAGAATTTTCTGCTCTCTCAATGCAATTGCCCAGTTATATATATTTAAATAGTCATCATCAAAATTCTGCCATGTAGTTACACCACCTGCAGATCTGAAACCAACATAACGAAATATTTCTAAACCGGTTTCTTTTTTCAGATCCATAATATTCAGGATTGCTTTATACATATGTCCACGTATAAACTCGTTCCACTTATTATGAAGCAGGTTCTCTCGTGAAGTTGTAAGTTCAAACGGAGCGTCAATAATCAGCGGAACATTGATCTTGATTGTTGTCGGCAATCCAGAATACAGAAGCATATCTCGATCCTTTACTCGATCTGGGATATAGCAAATAATTCTCTGATTTGGATCTACATTTCGACCGTTAATATTTCTTTCATTTAATGCAGTCTGATCAGAAATTGAGAAATCATATTCAATCTTCTCATATCTATATTTCTGTCCGTCTATTTCTACAGTTCTATAAGCACCTCTCTCTGTAATCTTCACAGTATGATTCAGAATAGTAAGCTCTTTTAAGTTTCTAAGGCATATACATAACTGCAGAATTCTATCAACAGAAAAATAGGAAGATATATCTTTCTTCATGCGGAAAACCATAGTGGTTCCCTCTTTCTGTTCAAGAACTTCACATTTTTCCGGAACCGTAGGGAGGGTATCTGTTAATCTGAAATGGAATCCGTTACTATGAATTTCAACAGATTGCGCTACTCCAAATACTGATTTAAAACCTACGCCTTTTTCACCAATTGACTGAGTTGATCCTGTCAGCAACAATTTTTTTGTTGATTCACCCATAGCGGTTAAAGCACGTACATTGTCTTTGGTAAATCCGTCCTCATTATAAGATGCCTGGAGAACATCTCCTCTCATAGCAAGAACAAAATGAGGACTCCTACTACTCTGGGTATACTGGCAATCATCTGCATTCTGCAAAAGCTCATTCAAGAATCTGCTCTTATCAGTACCTGCATCTCGGACAATCTGAATGTAACTGTTGTACATCTTTGGTCCAAAGGCACTCTTTAAGCTAATTCGCACACCTCTAAGAAGCTTTAAGTAATCATCATTTTCTATTGTATCATCTACATCATTCAGCTGTTCTGAAGCCTGACGTATCTGCAATGTCGCAGAAAATGTTTTTCTCGGATCAAACGGCATAGAAAGTTTTGCAAAAGAGCTTAAAGTATTTTTACCAGACAGAACGATTCCTTCTTTGCCCGCTAAAACAAAGTCAGACTTAGCATCTGGCAAGACAAATAATTTATAACGAATTAACTTTAAGTAAGCTTCAAAAGCTGGATCCAAATCAATGGAATCGACCAATTCCTCAATTGTATCTCGTAACTCTGTCTTATCTTCTTGACACTCTTTGATGAAGACTTGCGGAGATTTCTTATTCTGTATGGACTCACAGGTTCTTTGCATAAACGCATTCGATATCTTCTTATGATTTGAAATGACCTCCAGCTGCTTTCTTGACAGATGAACCGGCTCATTATTTGCGATCAGCTTATAGTAGTTTGCATCTGGATTATTTTTCTCAAGCCATACCAAAATATCCTCCAAATATTCTTCATTTGCCAATCCTTGACGGAATAACGCAGAGGTAATATTTCCAATCACCTGTACGTTGTACCATACCATATCTATCGCATATGGCTGAATAAACAGCCTTTTACTTATACCAAGCAGCCGATGAACCAACAGTGCATCCTCTGGAACCTCTTCCTTAGGGAAAGAAACGATTCGGTCAGCACTCTCATATACTCCGTCTGTTGTCAAGAATACTTTTTCTTTGCAAATAGTATCTCCCTGCAGCGCTGGAATACACAAACAGGCTATTTTTTCATTATCACGCTTAAAGAAAAAACTATGTTTGTTTGGGATATATGTAATAATCTGCTCATTCACGATCCTTGAGAAATCAAGGTATACGTTCTTTAAAAACTGCGCTAACTGCGTGGATGTATATGTAAACCACTTATTCTTTCCCTGCGGATCCACAAATTCTCTGGATCCATCCAGCTTATAAGGCACATGCAGGATAATAGGCGCAGTTGTCTTAATCTGCGTTGGAAGGAATGAATACATCACTCCCTTAAACGCCATAAACTCATCCGTTGCCTTAGGGAATACTGCAATAATATTATGCTTACGTTCAGTAAAAGCTACATCTTCACCATATCGAGATACACATTCCTCCTGTCCATAGATAATAGGCATAGTATACCTATAACAATCGATATCACTCTTATAAGCTCGATCTACACCGTTGTTATAATCTTTCATATCAATAGAAACCATTACTGAGTCTTCAAAGAAAATGCCATTCTTCTCTACTGGCTCTTTTCTCTGTACATCGAACTCAATATAACGGAACCCATCAAAATACATTTTTAAATGTGTAAGCTTGTTTAGGAACAGGATTGGATTCTTGTTCAATGCCGCATCTTTTTTTAGATACTGCTCTACCAAACCACGATAAATCCCTTTACATGCTATCTGTGGCATCTCTAATGTTAGTCTTGTTCCTTCTACGGGCTTAAATCCTTCATACTTAGGAACCGGTACAGTGAAATTATTTTTGTACAACTCAAAAGAGAACATGCCACTTTCAATCAGTACTCGGTCTGCAATACCAAATACGGACTTAAATCCAATACCCTTTTCTCCGATCTCTACCTTATCTGCAGAGATATTTTTAGATGCCTCAGCAATACCGGTAATGGCAAAAACATTTTCCGGCTTAAATCCCTTTTCATTATATGTAAAGATAATTCTGGCTGGACTCTCGTGATAGCAGAACTGTATTTCCAGATTACAATTGGAAATATCATCGTACTCACAATCATCTACATTCTGAATCAATTCGTAAATAAAACGCTGATTATTAGAATAAACACCATCTTCACCAACAGCGAGAAGCGATTCCAATGTAGCAACAAACTTCTTACCTAGAAGCTGCATCTCGTCCATACTGGATTGACGAAGTTTCTTCAGAATCTGAACATACATCTTATGCTCTTCTACAGTAGTCAATTCTTCAGGCGACATCGTCTTAAGCAGGCTATACATTTCTTTCTTCTGATTACTACTCAGATCTCCCGCATCCACGTTTCCATATTGTTCAAATAGAGAATAAATCTTTTTCATTTGTATTTCCTACCGCTTATTTAATGCTGATAATTCTCATACTTCTGCGGCTCCCTTGTCAGGGCTTTCCTCTCGTCCTTATTCACTTCGTAAATTTTTCGATAATCGATTTTATCCATAATAAGTCACTTTACTTACTTCACGTGAAGAACACCTCTCACCTGAAGATTTGTATGGATATCTACCTGTTTTACCGCAGTATCCAGTTTCTTTTTCTGATCGCTAAAATCAGCAATCAATTTATCCAACTGTGATTGACGCATTCGAATAATTCTTTCATCCGATGCTGTCAGAATCTGTTCCTTCAAGATAACCTTACGTTTATTGAAAGAATGACTGAGCTGTTCTAAACGATATTCGCAATCGTTACGAACATCTGTTGTATAAGCGGCCTTTGATTTTTGCCATTCTTCATAATGGAGTTGATCCATTTCTTCCCACTTATCCTCGTGCTCGTCATCGTCAAATTCATACTCAGAACTATACTGAAGATAGCCAAGAATATTTTTCTGAACGATTTCGTTTTCAGCAACTGCAACTAATCTAATGTCTGGACGTAGTCCAACAAATTTCCAAACATAAATCAAGAATTCATAATCTCCTGCCGGAAGTTCATCTGTCGAAATAGAGACGCCCACTTCACACGGAAGTTCATTCGACTCAAATGTCGCAGCCTGAATTACCAATGGATGCATCTGTGTAAGGAATGTTGCATCTCTATTATCCTTAGCACATACACTATCGAAAGTAATCGCAAGTGTTGGCTTTGCAGATTTTAAGTATGCTTTCCACAATCTGAATGCAGTATTGTTATTTGTAATCTTAACTTCACCTAAGTTTTCCAGCAGTTTTCTTCTCTTATCTTGGGAAAGTCTGAGATTCTTTAAATCGCCTTTGCCACGAATGTATTCTCCATCATCCAGATAGTCTCGAAGGAATGTTTCCACCATTTCTTGTACGCTCTGAGGAGTTATCCACATATTTTCTGCATCCTGCACATCCTTATTCTGAATAAAATTAGAAAGATCAAATCCATATAAGGATTTTTCTTCCTGCTCAAGGCGCTGCATCTCCTGAACCTTCATGACCTCGTTATCAGCCATCTTTTCAATCTTCATGTTACGCTCAGCTTCTGTTAAACCAGGCTCAAACATGATTTTCATAATCTGTTCACTAATGTCTCCCAGAATTTCAGAGCAATCACCGATACTAGCTTCAAACACACCGATCTTATCTAAACAACGATAATATACGGTTGCATCGATCGTTCCTTCTGTAATCATGTTGTAAATCTGAACGGTATCAGACTTCTGACCACGACGGTCAATACGTCCAATTCTCTGTTCAATTCTCATTGGATTCCATGGAAGATCATAGTTGATCATGGTATCACAGAACTGGTAGTCCAAACCTTCACAACCAACTTCACTGAATAAGAGAACATCAAGTGCCTCATCATTATCACGATCCATCATGAATCGCTGACGCAGATTAAATCTCTCTTCATCCGGTACTGAACCATCTACCTGTCCAACTCGAATGCCTCTCTTTTCAAGATTGGTTCGGATGTATTTCAGCGTATGTCGAAAAGAACTAAAGATAATTACTCTGTTATTCTCTTCATTCTGCTTTCTCTGAATCACCTCAAACATCTTCTCAAATTTAGGATCCGTCTCTGGAAGTTGAGCAACTAAAGAATCAATCTCATCTGCTAATTCGAACAAAGAATTACCATCGTCATCATTCAAATCAAAATCGAATTCAAACAATTCCCCGTCTTCCTGAACCTGATCCATTCGCTTATTAATCAGGTCCTGTAAAAATGGCGCAAGTCCATAAATACAGCTTGCAGCCTGTCGCATCAATGTGCACATCATGAAACGAACACTACGACTGCCATAGATCATTGCTAATGAAGTACTCTCAAAATCAATCACAGCTTCATACAAATCTCTTTGAGCAGAATTCATTGATGCCTGAACCGTCTGTGTACGACGAACGCAGAAATCCTCAATATCTCTTCGTCTTGTACGATTGATCAGATCATGGAAAGAGTGTAAAGACTCAATCTTATAAATCATCTCAATCTTTTCCTCACGTGTTACCTCTTCTTTTTCAAGGAATGCATATATTTTCTCAAAGTCCGGATTATGCTGAATAACACTGCGTCCCCAAGAAGTATTCAAAATGTTACCGATCTGCTCTTTTCCGGCAGCCTGCCATCCTTTTTCCTGTGTACGAACAATTCTAAGCAATGCATTGATATATCCATTCGGTTCCGCCATGGTCTGGAAAGTTTCTGGATCCAGCACAATATCCGGACGCAGAAGATTCAATAATGTAAACAGATCTTTATTACTGTTCTGAAGCGGTGTCGCAGTCAAAAATACAACAGCATCTGCATTTCGGCAGAAGATTTCCACTCCCTTGTATGCCCAGGTATTCTGATTCCGGATATTATGTGCTTCATCTACAATAACCAAGTCAAAATGCGGAATTGGGTCTAACTCTGCTAATCCAATATTCTTTCTTCTCTTACCAGAAGTAGATCTTGTACCCTCTAACATATCCTCTCCAAACAGAGAATATGGAACAATCATTTTGCTAAAACGCTCCGGCCAAGCCTGATCTCTATGCATCTCAGAGATAGCTTCCGTCAACATCTGTCCATTCATCTGAACAAAGTTTTCATCAAATCGTTTCATCTCCAATTCCCATTTGCGCTCTGCGACCAATGGTCTTGGGCAAATAATAAGAACAGATTGAATGCTTGATCTTGCTTCTAATTCTTTCAGAATAAGTCCAGCCTCGATTGTCTTACCAACACCGACATCATCTGCCACTAACAAACGAGGATTGTCTGCTTTAATCATTTTCAATGCCGGTCTAAACTGATAAGGAACAAAATCAATACGTGCAGAATTCAATGAATACAGGCTGCTAGACCCTGGATTACTTATCTGATAAGCAGTAAGCGCGGTTCGAACACGTGATAAAGAAACATGCTGTCTCTCATCATCATCGACAACAAGCTCTAACTGCTCCGCGTAGTAATATTCTTTCTTGCCATTGATAACAACACGGTATTTTTTTCCGGTTTTTCCAGTAACTGCTCCGATTATATCATGATTGCTCACCAACGTTACTGTGCTACCAATTTCTATCTCTCCTGTTTCCTGCTCTTTGCGAGCCATCTGCTTGGACTTTGTCTCTTCTTTCTTTGGTGGCTCAATCTGAATATCTGCATCATCCTCAATGTCAAATATGAAGAGTTCCATATCTCTGGTTTCCTTCATTGGTGCATCAAATGTCTGCATTAACTCAATAATTGTATTAACATCATCAAGCACCTTCTCTTTAGAGATATCCGTTGAAGCTATATGAGCCCAGGAGTTTCGTACTCCCATCATTTTCTTTATGTTGTATCGTTCCTTATTATTGATATAAAAGGCACTCGTAATACTAAACCAGTTTCGGTCAATAATACGAAGAACCGCTGCCAGATCAAGTCCACTGAGTTCTGTGATATGGTGTAATTCCACCATATCTTTTTGCATAGAGCTAAGGTTATTTAACACAAGCTCCTGCCACCAATTATCCGTAATTTTCGGAAGTTTTTTGGATAGCCAGCCACCCATTCGCGAATTCAACTGGAACATATACTCATTCATCTTACTAATGATATAAGCATCGTTCATCTTATTCCTCCTTCAGAGAGGCAATCGCTACCTCTCCTATATCATTTGTTCAATATTGCATTTTTAGAGTCTCTCTTTTTTCTAAATAACCTATAATATTAGCAATCCCATGATCCATTCATGAATACTTTTTACATAGCTATACTCATCTACCGGAACACTATATGAGTCCTTAAGAAGCTTGTTTTTAATTGCGCTTAATCGTAAGATCCATTCGGTTTTAGCATCTTTACCACCTGCAATTTTTACTTCCTCTGGACGAACGAGCATTTCTTCAAAGAATGTGGACCAGTTCTTACCATTCAGAACAATTGGCTTAATATCCGCAAGTGGAACAAAATCCCAGATATCTACTTCTTCCTCTTCATTATTGTTGACGATCAAATCGTAAGTCTTATCGTCCGCCAATTTCTTTGCTTTAGTATAAATATTCTTTGGAAGTCCTTTTACCAACCAGGCATCACCAAAGTAATCCTGAAGATTTTCAGCCACGATAGATCTAAGTTTGTTCTCAATCTCACCAAGCATGATCCTTGTCGACTCGTTATATGTCTTAGCTTCATTCAGCCAGTATTCTTCTAAGCCTTCTGGCTTAAAATCTGGTCTGGCATCAGCAATAGCTTTCTGATAAGCCCTCCAGAAACGAACATCTCCGCCGCCACCAAAGACCTTCTTTAAAGCCTTTCGTTGTTCAGAATCCAGATTATTAATGTATTCAGTGAGCGGTTTCAGGTAATAGCTAATCAAGCCAAACATATCTTCTACGTCTTGAGATTTGGGATTGATCATATTTTTCTCAACCAGCATTGTAACAATATCATCAATGACACGGATTACACCATGCATTCCTCGATTGATTGTCAACATACCATCTTCTTTATCACCCTTATTCCATTCTTCAAGACAATTCTCTCGAATATAAAGCAGGCATTTTTCAATAAAAGGATAAAACAGATCACATGATTCCTGATTATCGTCTAAATCGAAAGTGCCTTCGGATGTCAATTCATTCTTTTTATTGTATGTATTGAAAAAGTGGCATTTTTTTAATGCCGCTTGAAGTGCCTCAATTGTTATACAACGACCAGGTGTAAGTTCGGCTTCACCAATCAGTACTTTCGAATTCAAAGGAGACGTTGGTTCTTCGCCAAGCATCTGTGCAATCTTTGAACGCAAGGCCTGTCGACGCTCGTTTAAATCTTTAGACTCCCAAAGCATATCTGCGTTTAAGGTAACTCTAAGTGATTTAGGTACCGCTTTCTGATTTTCATTAATATCCATGAAAAGCTTAATCTGCTCAGTTCTTGCAAGATCTACAAATGCAACTACAGGAACTGTATTGGAGCTTGCATACTTGGAATCTGAATAACCATATAATCGATGCTGACCATCAATTATGTATGCAGTGCGATATCTCTTAGGAATATGTAATATGCCCAGCTTTGAAATCGAACCATCCACTTTAGTAGCAGACTGATCGAAAGTTAATCCCTTACCACCTGTATCGATACTAATGATGATTGAGTTAGGGAAATAACCACCCTCATCAATAAAACTTCGAACCGATTTCAGTCTAGTCTTTTTAATAATTCTTTGATAAGTTGGCATCATATTTTGATTTGCTTCATTTCTATGAAGCACATAACCAACCTTTAAAAGTTTCTCTGGTTCAATCGAAAAAGAATAATATGTGTAACCACCCATCTTTCCCTGAATTGCCGGAATTCGATTATCCATGTTTTTGATTTCCTGGTTGGCAAACAAATTGCCCAGCAGTTGATATCTTGAGCATGATCCAAGATGCTTAGAAAGATCAGAGTAATACTCTACTGCGGAATCATTGAAATATACCATTCCAGCTTTTTCCAATGCCAGCAAATCTTTTTTATGAATAATGTAATTATGTGTAGCCCATATGAACTTAGATTTTCTATTTGGATACTTCTTTAAAGCCTCTTTTCTAAGTCCAGAAATACGTTCACTGAAAGTTTTGATCTCTTCAGTAAAACTTGCCTCTGTCATTTCATCTGCTGCATGGCATTCTACAATAATGATTGTTTCATCATCGACAGCCATAACGTCAATCTGCTGAGTTAATATATCGTCATGAAAGTCATATGACATATAAAAATCACGATCAGCATTCATGACTGAAAAGCCCATACTCGCAAATAGCATCCATATCTTATTTTCGAATTGCTCCTGCATAGTTTTTTCTTTAGAAACCGCTACGAATTTTGGGTTCTTATATTCTTTGCTTTTCTCCCAGCCCTCATCAACATACGCGGGAAGATCTGCCACGTTAATCTTTTTCGTATCGAACAACTTTTTACGTTCGCTCTTTGCCAAATTTAACGCTTTTTCGTATACCATCTTTTCCCAATTTGTGTTTGACATCAGACTTCCTCCTCCCCGTCGTTATTATTAACTTGCGGTATATTCGTTAAAATATATTCTTGAACCTTGCCTCTCTTAGCAGCTTTTCCGCCAATATTGCAAGTTCTATCATATTCCAATGTTAAATCACCTTCAAATATTTTTGCAATAGTCTCATGATGAGCATTGGTAAGAATATAATAAGCACCCTTTTCATTAATAGAATCAATTAAATCTTTTAATCGGCGTTGATCTTCCAATGAGAACAATGTTGCATTATATGCTATAAAATGATCATTCTCCCCAGTCTTCGAAGAAACAGTATATGGAGGATCAAGAAAAACTAGATCTCCCGTCCCGATATTCAAATCGCTGTCCATAAAATCTTGACACCGAATATCTACACCTTGTAATTTTTCACTTACCGGATCCAGACGATCATAATTGAATTCTCCGGTTCTGCGCCCATACGGGACATTATATTTTCCTCTGCTATTCACACGATATATACCGTTAAACGAATAGAAATTCAAATACAAAAATCTTGCCGCAATCTCTATATCCGTTGTTGGTTCTATATCTCTAATTTTATAATAAGAGTCCTTATCTGTTTTATATCCCTTTAGAGTATTCTTTACTTCTTCCAGGTTATCACGTATCTGAATAAACGTTGTAACTAATTCTTCATTAATATCCGAAAGGAATGCCTGATGCGGTATATCTAATGCAAAAAATATTGAAGCCCCACCCATAAATGGCTCTAAATAATTATTAAATTGTATGTCTTTTATAAGATCCTTTACACCATCAACAAACCAAGATTTGCCTCCAGCCCATCTTATAAACGAATGATTCTTCGCCATTATGAGTATCTCCTAACCAGTTCCAATAAATAGTATTTTGCTCTTGTATAAGCAATATAGTTCATGTTCGAAGTAGAGTTTGGGGAATGGATATAAATCACCATATCCGATTCGAGTCCTTTAAATTCTTCCACCGAACTAATCTTTATTTCATTTGCAGCGGAAGGTTCCCCCCTAGTAAATCTCCATTTGGCAATACCAACAGGATATGCTTCCTCAAATCTTTCAACGTCTTCCAACAAAAAAACTATCTTGTCATTTGCCAGATGCTCTTCATCAATATATTTTTTCAACAGAGATTCCAATCGATGCGTCATCTGTAAATGCTCATGAATATTCTCTGTTGCAGGTGTTGGTCCTTCAACTGGATTTACGATAACATCTTTTCCCAGATTCGTTTTTTCAGCAGTCCAGGAATAAATATTAGCAGTATTTCTTATATTCTCTCTTAGCAGATACGGTTCCCCTGTGATACCAAATCCGTTACCAAAGCTGTTCTCTCTAAAAATCTGCACATCATCATAAAAAATTCCTAACCTTGACTTCTCCGGATCTTTCAATAGCCTTCTTGTTATACGAGCCCACTCTTCAGTAAAATCTTGAGCTTCATCCACAAAAATAGCATCATATACTTCATCAGTACTTATACTATCTTCGATTCCTTTATAGATTGGACTCTCGTAATTTTCAAAGTTTGTTGATATTTTCTGAAATAGCTGAGACACACAATATGCGTCAATCTTATCTGCAACAGCAGGATTCATCGCCAAATCTTTCTTAACATTGTCACTTAAAGTCGGTGATGTACATAAGAACAGCACTTTATGATTATTCTGTTCCACTTCTTGAATAGCCATCTTTTTGGCAATCCAGGTTTTTCCTGTGCCCGCTCCGCCCTTCATATAGAATTGTGTCACATTACTTAGCAGATAAACATAGTTGTCTTGTACTCGATTAATAACCTGCAATTGATGTTCTTTGTATTGAACTAATGCACCTGCGGCTGCAGATAACGCTACTTTCTGACGAATCAATTCCAGTAATGCTTTATGCTGATTTTCTCTGTAAACTCTAAAACCATACGAACGACCAGCCCATAATCTAAACATCTTTTTTATTTTTTCATACAGATGATTCATTTCTCTGCAATCGATCGTACAATCTCTATGTCTATGGTCTATTGATTTATGTTCAGGCACCGCAAAAAACGGGAAAATAACCCCCGCTGCATAAATTCCGGGGTACGGTATATGATTTGTATTGGTATACACCTTTTCAAAATAATACATACTTCTTTCTGCCTGATCATATGGGGAACATGATAAATTACGATCTCCATTGGTATGATCTATTAGTTTCCAATGATTATTTTCATCAATCTCAATACCATTACCGCCCTTTACTTCCAGACAGAGAAATCCGTATTCCGGACTTGCAACAATAAAATCAGCTTCTGATTGAATACGTTGGCCTTTTTCATATGTAGTCCACTTAACTGAATAAAAAACATCAAAAGATTTCGGCAACTGACTCTTCAGCGCATAGTACACCACCTTCTCAGAATCTTCTGGCAAATATTCAGCTATATTCTTCGGATACATATTAGCCATTTTTTACATCTCCCAAAAACCAATCTTAGGGCCTTGAACGCCTTCAATAGAATACATATATTTTCTTCCCAATCCAGCATTAAAATGATTACATGAAATTTCTGGAATGATCAGACATGCATGACATGCCGTATCATCACGTTCTGTACATACTGGATCAAAAATACAATTTCTTGTATCTTCAAATACACGACGCAAGAAATACTCATATCTCATCTCCGCCATACCAGATAAAGCACCAAGCGGTACTCCCTGACTTGTCTGAGAATAGATAAAAATACTTGCAGTCTCAACAAATATAATTTCTGTCAACGAATTGCTACTCAGACCACTGATTTCTCCAGCCGCCTGAATGAATGCATGTGACATAGAATGGAGCAAACCGAATACATTCTTTGTAATTGCCTCATCACCTTCAATTTCTCCAAACATAGAAATCAAGTCACCATGAACATGCTCGGCAAACCATTTCTTCACAGCCAATTCATCATCTAAGTCAATAACCTGTTCCTGGCGAATAATATTATTATCTAGAAGCCATTGAATAATCTTTGCCTGGTCAATTTCGAATAAAATACCTTCTGTATCGAGTTTAGCCCCGTATACAAGATTCGCTGTTCCTTCTTTATTCTTATCGTAGGCATTCAATTTTAACTGCGGCCAATTGGTATTCTTATTATTCTTTGGATCCGCAACAATTCTTGAATATCCATATGTACAATTCACAATTTGAATATCACAGGAGACCTGCATATTCTTGATGCCCAACTTACTATGCCAGCCTAAAATGTCCTGTGGCGTTTCTATAAATTCCATCTCAATCTGGCGATCAATGGAGTCCTGAAGGCTGATTACTCTTCTGGCATATTTAACTGTATTGTACTGCATCAGTTTGAAAGAATAGTGGTTCAGCCATTCTTTGTAAGCTACAGGGTTCTGATTTACGAACTGTCTGCAGATATCATCACATGCAGCTGCGAAACGTTCAATGCTAATATTTCCACTATTACTTTTAGCCATAATGCCAGCAACAGCTGTTTCAAAATCAGTTTCATTAATCAATCCTAATGTAATAAGACCTCTAACCTGATTTTCTGCTTCTTGTCTCTTTGCATCGGAACGAAACTGATCACTAAAGGCAAGCTCTACATTATCCAATATCTGCTCATATTCATTCTGCGTCATCTTACCAAACCACATGGCAACAATCGCCTTTTGAGCCTCTATACCTTTTTTGTAAAACTCTCCGCTTCGATGGTCAACCAGGTTAATAATGCATAACGTAAATGCTTTATAGTTTCGCCCTGAATTTGCGTTGTCCGGCAATAATCTTTTCCCACAGGTTGGACAGATCTGTGCAATATCAATTGCCTTCTCACTATTACCCACTTTATAGAACATTTTGAATCGTTCGTTAAACTGGTTTGGACGATAGATAAAATCGTGAACACCTTTCACATATGGTATTTTCACCGGCTGCGCATATCCACATTCACAAGCGTAAATCATCTGAAGCTGTTTCACTGAATGCTTTTTACAATTCGGATTTGTGCACCACCAGGTTCCTCTATCAACATCACTGGCTTTCTTCTTTTCGATTACTTTGCCACATGAGCTACAATAGAAGACCAATGGTGAAATTTTTCCCAGGATATCAGGAACCTCATCAATGCAGTTTGGTTCGACAACTACAAACGAATGCACTCCATCCCGAATATCAAAGGAAGAGATATCACCGCCTCTATCACCGAATAATTTGATCTGTCTTTTAATCTCGTTCTCTATGAAATCTTCATAGATCCCTTTCATTTCTTTATAGCTCCAATGGGTAATCTGCGCAGTTACAGCCACACCATTGTCATCCCTCTCCGAAATCCAGGTACGTGGTAAAAATTTATATACTGCTTGACTTTTACTTCGCTTCATAACTACCCACCTTAAATCTTAATCTCAATCTGCTCTTCTGTGTCTCTCAGACTTCGCATAGGCTTTAATCGCCCATGGGAGAATTGTCCGATTGCGTCTGATAAGAACACATCCTTTTCGAATGTTCCGTTCTGAATACCTCCAAGAATCTTTGGCACTTCCTCTCGGATAATTTCTTTATATGCAATGGACATCTTCTCGTTATCCCGGCAATCATAAATGGCAATAATCATATTAACCACATAATCAATATCAATGAGCCCGTCCATAAGGAGCTTCTTCACCTTGATTGCCTGATACAAATTATCGTTGTTTGTTTCGACAGTATAATACTGCATTAACACACCAGATAAGATACCTGGCAGAGTACTATATATAGCATTCTTGGCCCATCTATTAATCGGTACCGATTCGACAAGATCATCCTTGTTCTGATGGAAAGTCACAAAGTTTTTCAGGTATGATCTATCTCTTACTCGCATTAGGCGAATGATATCTACAACAATACCGGTATACTTACGACCTGTACGAGAATATGCCTGAATATATTCGGCATTATTATTCGGCATACCGAAGAAATACATAATATTAAAGGAGTCCTCATCTACACCATGCGAAATTGTACTGGTCGCCAAAATAAGGTTTGTACTATCATATTTCTTACGATTTTCCTGAATATCGAAGAGTGTTTTTCTTACCGTCTGGAAATCGACATCACTCGTCATCTGCTCTACAACGAACTCAGGAATTCCCTTTGCCTGCAGGAAGTTATTACCCTGGTTCTTAAAGGCATTCTCAAGTTCCATTGCATCTTGTTTTCGATTGTTATATACAAGTTCGATCCAGTAATCAAAGAGCATATTCTTGTACTCTTCTTCCGAAGCATCGAATCCTTTTTCACAAAGAGCCTGATATGATTCTTGCCAGTTTCGGATCATGCGATAAACAACCAGACGCATGATATAAACCGATTCCCACATTCCATCTGTGATGGATCTTCCATATGGTGCATAACCGAGAATAATTCGTGTAATATCCTGTTCGTTGGTAAATGAATAGAAGTCTTCTCCATTTTTTACCGAAGGATACTCACAAGGGAATCTTCTTGCATCCATATGATAAAGATTTTTAATGTGTTCTTCATACATAGAGATAGTAGCTGTTGCACCAATAAAACGAATCTGTTTACGGTGCTCTGGCTTGACCATCTTTCTGGCATAGTAATATAAGAAAGACTCGTAATGAGAATCGAATGTTCCAAGGCTCTCCTTGATTAAATGCATCTCATCCTGAATCATCAGTGTAGGAACAGGGTCCTTTAAGTAATTCACATTCTGAACATGTCCACTACAACCTGCACAAGTACATCTGGATCCAACAGAAAATCCATGTGTCGGACACCACTTCTTAACCTGTCCAAAAAGCATTTTGAATTCATTCGTTGTTCCAATCATGGACATCTTATCAATAGTACTTACAACTACCGATGGAAGATATCTATAAATTTCACTATCGACAATAAAAAGTGGTAATGTTTCCATCTCACACTCTGGATTGTCACAGACGTGTTCAAGGACCCATCTCTCTTTATTAAATCGTACATTGATTTGCTTCTTTCCACAGCATGGACAGGTATCAATAAATCTATAGTACTCATTCAAAGTTTCCTGATCACTTTCAAGAATAAGATCCAGATCCTGCTGCTGACCACCTCGACTACTTAATCGCTCCTTGATATCAATCTTATTCGGGGTGTTATTATTTCCTACATAGAATCCAACTCTAAATTCAGTCATCTCACGAAGAGCTGCGGATTCCGTACGAACCTTATTGGCCTTCATAATAATTGTAAGCACACGATCTAGCTGCTGCACAGCCAACAATCTAAGTGGATACTTTAAGAATGCCGTAATACCCTGATTTTTTCCACGCAAACGATCAAAGAACATTGTAAATACTGTAATACCAAGGAATGCTTCGGTTTTGCCACCGCCGGTTGGAAAGTACAGAAGATTTGCTACTTCAAGATCTGCAGCACTTAATGACGCATCCTCTCTATATTCACTACGAACTGCCTCTGCAAGCATAGATACAATAAACACAATCTGGAAAAGTCTCCATCCTGTAATATTCTTCCTGCTTGCAGGATTTAGTTTAGTCTGGAAAGTCTTATTCATGTATGTAAATGCAGTCTTCACCGTATCTTTATACTCAATCAGATGAATTCCTGTTTCAAATCGATCAATTTCTCCTCTATAAGCAATCAATGCTTTCTGATATTTCTCTTTGGCCATAGCTGAAAGATCTGGCAGTTGTTCGAATTCAGATTCACATCGTTCGTAATCCTCATTCATTCTGTCCAGGATGAAATTCAAATTCGTAATAGGATCATTAATCAATTTTTCAAATGTGACATATCCTTTTAAGTCATCCTTAGTTATCAAACGCTTCTGATAATACTTCGGAATATTGTCCGTTTGAATCTCACATACTCTTCCAGCATCATCTTTCACATAACGAGCTGACGTATTTTCTGTAACTGCATAAATCGGATCCCTTTCCTTATATCCAGTACTAAAGTAATCCAATTTTATTTCCTGGAATTCAACATGCTCGTTTCCAGTAACAGTTATTCCTGCATCGAAAATCTTTGGTAAATATCCTACGTTTTTCCCATCATTAACTGGCGTCTTATTTACCATCTGAAGCAAAAAGCGCAGACTATCCCCTTCCTCAACAATATGGGTGAAAATATCCACTTTCCAGCTTGGATATACTGGCTCATTTTTGATTGTCAGTGCCTGTTCAAACTTCTCTTCTGAAACCAAATCTAAAAATGGAATTCTAGTCTTATTCACAATACGGATCTCCGGGCTGATCAAACTAGCAATTTCATTTAATTTATTTTGAATCTGTGCCTCTAAATGAATATTAGATGTACCAAGCTCCGAAAGCGAAAGTTCAATCCCATCTCCAAATTTTTCTGCGATGTCGATCTTCTTGTAGGTAAGTGGCACAGAGATTTTTTTATCTGCATAAGTATCACTTAATTCAACAATATTGGCATAAGGATGCTTGTCCTTCTCCCTATACTTTTGCAGAATATAATCAATCGTCATATCATAATCTGGCTGAATCATATAAAAGAATAATCCTCTCGGAATAATCCTTACAATACCCTGATTCTTCTTCACCACAAAAGACAAACTGATTGACGGAACACTCTCAAACTTAGTGCTACTATTTTCAGCATAACCACCTTGAAATGTTGTATCGATACGATTCTCTGCAAGCATTCCGACCATAACTCGTTCAGCTGGATCGTCCTCCACAAAAGTATCAGGCAGATCTTTTCCAGATACTCGTTCTATATACTTTGACACGATATAATCGGCCATAATATTGTAATTATTTGCCATTGTTCATCACCTATTTTTTTAATATTTCTTCCATTGGACTGCCCGGCTTTAAATCACTTAACACGTATAAAATGTCTCTTGCTCTTGAGCATGCTGTATAAATTGCACGCATCTGACTTTGAACCTGTGCCTGATCATCATCATCCATTCCCTTGATGGCATTCCACGAACTAATCTCTTTTTTATAATAATTATCACCAAAGATGTAATTGTAAGGATATAAACCAGCAACAATTACCGCTTTAAAATCCAATCCTAACGAAGAGTCTATTGTAGATACTACAACACCATTAGTATCGCTATATCTCTTACGGTCGAAGGCTCCATCTAACGAAGACGTGATTAAGGAATAGGGTATGTCTTCTTCGTTCAATGCCTTCTCAAGCCAATATAAGAAATAGTACTTGATAAGTTTATGTTGTTTATATGGGAATAAAACTGCAATCTCGGAATAGCTTAGTTTGTATTTCTGCGCAATCTCCTTTATTGCATCAACAGTTTTCTGAGTAATGTCTATTCGACTCAAACCGGTTTTAACATTAAGAGCCAATGTCTTATTCTCACCAACTTCAAAAGAATCATATTCAAATTCTTTGAAGTTTATCAGATCCAACATTTTCATTCGCTCATTCATATGCTGAAGCATATGACATAAGTACAAACCAATCTGCTTACTATTTCTGTAATTCTTGCGAATGTATTTAACTCGTCCTGTAAAATCCAAAGTAACGCCAGCAATCTTCTTCCAAGGGACATCTCCCCGTCTACTCTTCTTTCTAACAGTCTGATTCAGATCACCAGCCATAAGAAATGTATTGTCCTCAGAATCTTCTAAGAGCAAATAGCATAGTTCCAGATACTGTGGATCAAAAATTTGTACCTCATCAATAAAAATTGCTTTGAATCTCAATTTCAATCTTCCAGTTTTTACGAGATTGATGCAGTTTTGAATCTCCTCTGGAGTAGCAATGTTGTCTGCACATCTTGCATTTAAGCATTCCTCGTAAATCTTTTTCACCAGTTTATGGAATGTCATGATATGCAAATTGGAATCATCTCCAAAATTGGCACAGCTTCTTTTAAAACAATATGCATCTGCAAGATTGCTGTTATAACAGGTAAGCAAGATATTAGACTCTTTATACATGCTGGCATATTTAAATGCTTTAGAAAGAAGAAGAACACTTTTTCCAGCTCCTGGATTTGCAAGAATTACTCTATGCCCACGTCCCATGTCATTTACTTGACCAACCTGATAGTCATCCAGGAAAAAAGTTTTGTACTCCAATTCATCTCCAGTAATTCTCAGCTCTTCTTCTGTATGAATTTTGTTAGCTACTGGAACTTTTACATCTTCAATTTCATTCATCACTACAGTATATTCCGGAGCCAATCGTTCGAAGATTGCTTTCTGTTCAATCTCTGTCATCTGCTTGAAATTTGGATCATATTCTTTTCTAATATTGGAAAATATTTTTAGATCTGTCACATGCTTCTCTTTTCCTTCTGAATCCATCGGGTGAAAAAATTTGTACGAAGCATATGTAGCTAAACGTTTTCTCTGAGCTTCTGTAATTTCTCTTCCGTCGGTTGTCTCTTCCGGGAAAAGAATAATATGCTTGTATGGAAACTTAAGGACTTTATAATCACCGGTTCTAACGATAAGCATCTTAGATTCCAAGAGTCTCTCATAGATTTTATCTTCGATCATATTCACATACATAATATATGTATCAATCATTGATCCATCTACTTTTCCCTGATATGTTGAAAAAGTGATTAGCCCCTCACTCGGCGAAATGTACAATCCCATTTTAACCTTGTCTGAACTCATTCTTAACGGATCAATATCTACAGCGAAATGGCCATCCTTTAAATTTCTGGATGCATTTCGCAGCAATACCTTTTCGCCTTGTGAAATATGCTCTTTTTTTGAATAATCTCTTGGCCATAAACGAATCGGCATGTCCTATTCCCTCCACATGCTCAATAAAACTTGCATAATAATTTATTATAACATATAATGTATGTTTTAGCTTAGCAATCTGTGCAATTTTGACAAAAAGCAAGCCTTTATAATTGCACAAAAGGCAAGCATAAAACATTTACACTTGCCCATAACAACTTAAACCATATTCACAAAGACGTTATGGATTACCATTCAAACTCTTCTTCGAGTAATTTTTCTTAAGCTTCTGATACCCAACAGCAGGTAAGTATTTTTCAGCTCCGCCTCTTCAATCACCATCTATGCAACAACTGCGATAATTGAAAAAGGTCCATATGCTATTCCTGATTTTTCTCTCATCTCACATTTTCTACTAATTTCCTTAAACATATCCCATCCTCCTAAAAATCAAACTCATCCGGATCCATCCTGCTTCTTCCAGCACTTCTCTTCTTTCTTCCGGATCCATAAACTCTAACTCATCGTAATCAAGCCCTGCCTCAACAAATACATCTGTTTCGTCATCATCGTCGAATGAATCAGATTCTCCGCTCTTCAGCATTTCATCCATAAACTGAGCAGCTCTCTCGAATACATCCAAACGTCCATCCCGGTTAAAATCAAACATCTTATCAAATCCAAACATAATTTATCCTCCCAAATCTCTTTATGAAAATGGCAATTCATCATCGATGTTATCCGGAATAGTCATGAATCCATTTGCATCCGAAGGTGCTGATGATGATCTGCTGTAATTACCCTGACCACCATTTCCTGCTGCAGCTGCTTTGCTTTCCACAAACTCCTACTCCTCTACAACAATGTCCGTTGTATAAACTTTCTGGCCATCACGATTCGTGTAACTACCGGTTTGAATTCTTCCGGTTAATACGATCTTTGTTCCCTGGCGCAGATATTTCTCTGCAAATTCTGCGTTACACCCGAAGGCAACACAGCCGATGAAGTCTGCACTCTGCTCACCGTCTCTTTTGAATCTGCGATCAACTGCGATGGTATATCTTGCAACTGCAGTAGAATTCTCCCCAGCGCCATACCTTACTTCCGGATCTCTGGTCAATCGTCCCATCAGAATTACTTTATTCATCGACTGCTTCCTCCATCTTCTTATGTTTGTTATCAATCAGACTCTTCTTACTGAGACTGCAGATCGTTCCATGTGGTGTTACCAGGACAACCTTGGCCTTTGCAGTGTCACCGATCTTGTCATAGATGCGTCCGGCACTCATGCTCTCACCAATGACGGTGTGTGCGCTATTTGCCACATGTCCAATCTCGCCAAGTCCCTCCTTCTTTACAACGATAGCCTCTTTATCGAACTTGTTATCCGGTTCCTTCTTAAGTTTCAGTTTCATTCCTGGCTTCAGGAATTCGTTGCCGTGATAATACTTGGTTCCTGTCAGTGTGAAATAAATCTTTCTCATCGCCCTTCCTCCTTAGTCTTCCATAAATTCAAAATATTCTTTATCGCTGGCAAATAAAATGTACTTGCCATCTACGTATCCCATGTATCCGTTGCTTGTAACATATCCCTTCATTTGCCGTCCTCCTTGATTCCTTTTCTGATGCTACCAGTTTACAACAAATAGCTGTGCAAAAATCCTGACAACCAACCGGTCTCCGAGGGGTTTTGTGCCCAAATCTACCCTATCCGGGCAATTTTTCAGAGCATTTTCGAAAATGTGTCTAAACTTCCCCTGACATTTTTGTATTTAGTAGTTGAGGGATAGAGAATAGCAAGGACAGGAAATGTCATGACATTCCACTTCCGAGCATTCGCCACAAGACCGGGACCCTACCCAATCTTCACGCAAGCTACGAGCTTTGCGAAGACAGCCGTGACCGAGATGAAGCGCAGCGTAATCGAGGTTGAAAGCTCTGTTCCTCAGAAAGGAGATTTACATGGCTAACAGAACCAGAGATATCCCAATTCAGTTTTTTGTAACCGCTGAAGAGAAAAAGATGATTCGTAAGAAAATGATCCTGTCCAAAACAGCAAATATGGGAGCCTATCTTCGCAAGATGGCTATTGATGGAATCATCGTAAACACAGATACGACTTACCTTGAGAAACAATTTTATGAGATGCACAAGATCGGTGTGAACGTAAACCAGCTGGCAAGGCTTGCCAATTCCACTGGTGCTGTTACACCGGAAGAGATGAAAGAATTGAAGGGGATGATAAAAGAGCTATGGCATATATTAAGATCTTCGGCATCAAATCTACAGTAAAGAAAGCTATCGGTTATATCACGAATCCGGATAAAACCGATGACCAGAACCTGGTTTCTTCCTATGGCTGTTCACCGGAAACTGCCGATCTGACATTTGCTATGACTGCAAAGCTTGGAAAAGATAATGTGATGGAGAAAGGAGACAACCTTGCCTGGCATATGATCATTTCCTTCAAACCAGGTGAAATTACAGATCCGAATGTCGCTCATGAAGTTGCAACAAAAATTGCTGATGCAACGCTGAAAGGGAAACATGAGTATGTTCTTTCCACTCACATTGATAAAGATCATGTCCATTGCCATCTGATTTTTAACGCAACAAATTTTGTGGATTACCACAAATACGTTTCCAACAAACGGAACTATCACAAGATCTGTAAACTCAGCAATCGCATTTGCCGGGAATATGGTCTGGAAGAGTCCATGCCCACCGGACAGAAAGCAAAATCATATAAGGAAAATATGGAGTACAAACGCGGAAACAGCTGGAAAGCAAAACTCAAATATAACGTGGACCGTGCCATTTGGTCTTCCGTTTCCTTTGATGAATTTCTGATGAAGATGAAAGAAGCAGGATATGAAATCCGGCAGGGAAAGTATCTGGCTTTCCGTGCTCCTGATCAGAAACATTTCACCAATGTCAAAACTCTGGGAGCCTATTATGCGGAAGACAGCATCCTAAGACGTCTGGAGAAGAATCGTCATAAGGCACGCATTCCTCAAAATGCATCATTCAAAATAAGGATGTTTGTACAGATGACCTCCTATGTTGCGGAAGGCAATCGCCCTGGCTTTGAACAGTGGGCCAGAAAAAATAATCTGAAAGAGGCAGCCAAGACTTTCAGTTATCTTTCACAGCACAATCTATTGAACTATGAAGAATTCCAAAATCACATTTCTGATCTGGAGGCTTCCATTCAAGCTGCGGATGATCAGATCCTTCAAACACAAAAAGCTATTCTAAATCAGAAGATTATTAAGAAGCGCTGTGAAGTCTATCGTGCATGTCGTGATGTGGTTCGTGCTGAGAAGGATGCTCCGGACAAAGCACTCTACCGCAAACAACATCAGGCAGAATATCAGCTGCATGATGTCACTTTAAAAGAACTGGCTGAACTTGGTATTCACAAACTTCCGTCTTCCGAAAAGCTGCAGCAACAGCAGCTGGAACTGGAAGAAGAACTTGCCTCTGCCAAAAAAGAAAAGCAGGATCTCCAAAAACAACAGAAGACCCTGCAGGTGATTGAACATAATTTTGATGCTATGATCCGTGAAGCCGGCATAAAGATTCCGGAGAAAGAGCCATCACCAAAAACACAGGAGGACATATTATCATGATCACCATCGGAACACGAATCAAATATCTCCGTATGAAACACGGAATGACAATGAAATATCTCGGACAGATGATTGGCTTCCCTGCAGCCAGCGCCGATGTCAGGATCTCTCAATACGAGAACGATTCCCGTACTCCCAAGCCTGAATTGATTCGCAAGCTTGCTGATGTGCTTGAAATTGCTCCGGAGTATTTATCGATCCCCGTACCATCAACACCAGAAGAAATTAAGGTGATAGAATTCTGGCAGGAAGAATTATCTTCCAGTGATTAAATACTCCTCTTCTCCCAGAAGATATTTTTCATAATCTACTCGAATCAGCTCCTGCTCACCGATACGCTTCGCGGATTGAAATGCCATATGGCCAGTCCATCCCACATGACTGATCGTCCAATCACGATTGACCACATAGAGATTATTTCCCGGTCTGGCTGTTGGCTTTTCTCCATCTCCAAAAGTGAATCCCTCATTCTCTGCATCCTGCAAAAACCTTCTTGCAATCACTTCATCTCTCAGATACACATACTCTTTCCCATTCAGTTTTGATAATTCAGTTACATTGCGCATGCTCTCATGCCTCCTCTTCGATCTATGATCCTATGAAGAGCGGCAAAAGGAAAAGGCCCCCATCGTTTCCGACAGGAGCCATAATTCTCAAATACATAACGCCCATCGGTCAAGCTTTAGCACCTTGCAAATGCAGGTTGCTGTGCGGTCATCGAGCTTGTCTCTCGCGCACTCTTTATAGGTCTTTATCATTATAGCTGAGAACGAATATCTTCTCAAGGTGCAGATGTGCCACCTGCTATTCAGCAAGACTGCTGATCCACTCAGTCACATCTTCTTCAGATGCATTGTTAAATCGTTTACCAGTTACAATATGTAAGTCTGGATACAGCGTCTGCAGATCAGAAATACTCTTTTCAATACCACTTCCACCTGAGGTACAGAAGGTATAGATTGTGGCATCTGTCAGGTCATAAGTATCTAGGAAGGTCTGGATGATACGAGGGTTTGTACCCCACCAGATCGGATGTCCGAGATAAATGGTATCGTATTCTTCCACCGCACTCAGATTATTTTCAATCGCAGGTCTTGCATCAGGGTCATCTTGTTCCTTATTGGCCCTGCAGTTGTCATCATTATAATTCAGATCTTCGTCTGCATATTTTTCTGCAGGAATGATTTCGAATAAATCACCACCGGTTACATCGGCAATCGTCTCTGCGACAGCCATGGTGTTTCCGGTTCCGGAGAAGCAGACCACTGCAGTTTTAACCTCAAAAACTTCTTCCAGAACAACTTCATCCGATTCATTGGTTCCGTTTATCTCTTCGGTGCTCTCACTATCCTCTGTGGCTTCCGAAGTACTCTCTCTAATAGCCTCTGTAGATTCATTCTCTGAGCTTGCAGCCGGGGCACTGTTTCCGCACGCAGTCATAGCAAAGAGAAGTACAAAGCAAAGGAGAACTGCCCATAACTTTTTCATCCGGAGTCGCCTCCCTTACAGCATCTTAATCAGGGCATCGATATCTTTATCTGTCGCACGATTCAGAAGCTTTCCTTCTACGATTTCTGCTTCAGGAGCGGATGGTTTCAGTTCTTTTACCGTGTTTCCAAAACCGCTGCCGCCGGAGGTTGCGAAGAAAACAATCTTCTTTCCGGCAAAATCATAGCTTTCAAGGAAAGTATTAATGATGGTTGGTGCCACATACCACCAAATCGGGAAGCCAACCAGAATAGTATCGTACTGAGATAAGTCCAAATCATCTTTCACAATTTCCGGTCTGAAGGACTTGTTTCCCATCTCTACGCTACTTCTCGATTTCTTGTCCATCCAGTTCAGATCAGCCTTGGTATATGGAACTGCAGGCTTGATTTCATAGATATCTGCTTTTGCAGCTGCGGCCAGTTTTTCCGCAGTCTTCTTTGTTACGCCACTGGCACTGAAATATGCTACTAATGTTTTTGCCATAATTGTCACCTATTCCTTTATGAATTTCTTATCCGAATCCGGTATGCCATCCTCTGATACATAACGCTCAACCTTCATATGAAGATTATACTTTTCTCGTAATTTCATGATAGTATTCATCATTGGAGATGCATGATGCATATCAATCGCTTCCTGATTTTTCCAGCTATCGATCAACAATACCGTTTCTTCATCATCTAACGGCGAAAAGTATTCATAGCGGAGATTTCCAGTTTCTTTCCTGATAGCATCCACCGTTCCGCTTTCTGTCATTTCCCTTGCAAATTGTTTTGCTGCAGACCCAGTCCCTTTATAATAAATATTTACAGTTATAGCCATTGCAATTCACCTTTATCATTAATCGAGCTTGCCATATTGCTCATCATCTACTGCTTCCAGCCACTCATTGGAGCCATCCTTGCCAGGCACTTCAATTGCCAGATGGCTGAACCAGGAATCCGGTGCAGCTCCATGCCAGTGCTTTACGCCTACCGGAATATTGATGCAGTCTCCCGGCTTCATTTCTACTGCATCCTTGTCCCATTCCTGATAGTAACCACGGCCTGCCACGCAGACAAGGATCTGTCCGCCGCCCTCTGTTGCATGATGAATGTGCCAGTTATTTCTGCACCCCGGCTCAAAAGTTACATTAAAGATTCCAACCTGACTTGTTGATATAGGTGCAAGAAAGCTTTTACCAGTAAAATATTGTGCAAATCCATCATTTGGTGCTCCGATCGGGAATACCATTTCCTTTGCATGTGCTCTCATAGCTTCGTCTTCGTAAGGAAGATCACCTTCTCCTGTTTCCCATACTTCTTTAGCCAGGTTGAATACGGCCCAGCCATTTGGCCATCCTGCATAGAATGCCACATGTGTGATCACTGCTGCGATTTCCTTCTGGGTCACACCATGGGCTTTCGCATTCTGCAGATGATATTTCAGAGAAGAATCCGTAATGCCTGAGGACATCAATGCAACTACGGTGATTATGCTTCTTGTTTTTACATCGATATCCTGATTATTCCAGTTCTCTCCAAAGAGAACATCGTCATTATAATGAGCAAACTCCGGCGCGAATTCACCGAGAGCAGCTCTGCCTGCTGTCTGTACTATCTTCTTCATAATTTCCATTCCCTACTTTCTGATTGTTAAAGTGATATCTCCATTTGAGAGAAGCTCCTCAAGCGTGTCCTGAGACAGATCCCTCCCAACAGCTACAACGGTTTCCGCTTGAGTCTCTTCCTGTTGACTCTGTTCGCAACCTGATAAAGAACTGCTCACGAAAACACTGAGCAGGATTACCCATATTTTTCTCATTTTTACAGAGCCTTTCCGAGCTCATAGGCCCTCTTCATGATCTCTTCATGATTCGGAGCGTCATTCGCATCACCGATGCCGCCACCCGTTACGAGACCCTTGAGTTCTGCCTTTTCAAAGCAGTCCACCCAGCCTTGAAGACCGTTGTAGGCTTTTTCAAATGCACTTTCCTCCTCCTCTGCGGCAGTTGCAATCATATAGATATCGCGAAAAGCATAATCCATCGGATACATCGGGTTCATTCTGTCCAGAAGCGTCTTCATCTGTCCGCTCATCTCGTAATAGTAGATTGGAGTTGCATAGACGATAACCTCGGCAGCCAGCACCTTTTCCATAATCTCTGCCACATCATCTGTAAGTACGCAGCTGCCTTTTGTCTGACAGGTCAAACATCCGATACAAAACCTAATGTCCTTTCCCTTCAGGGAAATGTATTCTACCTCGTGTCCGGCCTCTTTTGCTCCCTTTTCACATTCCTTTGCAAAAATGTCGGAATTACTGCCGCCACGAAGGCTTGTCGAAATAATAAGTACTTTCTTTGCCATCTTAACCTACCCCGTTTTCATTTAAGAACTGCTGCATCTTGTCAAATGGAATGACTTTCAGGTTGTCATACAGATCTGTATGCACTGCACCCGGGATGGTGAGAAGTTCTTTGTTCTCTGTATATTTGCTGTCCTTGATCATAGCTTCATAAGCATCCTTTCCAAAGTAATAGCTGTGCGCCTTATCGCCGTGCATAATCAATACGGCACTTCTGATCTCATTGCTGTATGTAAGAATAGGCTGATTCATAAAGGACTGGCAGCCAATACTATTCCAGCCTTCATTAGAGTTAAGGCTTCTCGCATGGTAGCATCTTCCCTTGTAGTATTCGCTGTAATCCTTTACGAAGAATGGAGCATCTTCCGGTACCGGAAGTGGAAGACATCCGCCGGCTCTTGAGTATTCACCCTTTTTGTATTCCTCTGTTCTGAGGGCATTCATAGCCTGCTTCTTTGCAAATCGTACCTCCTCGCTGGCTTCTGAGTCGAAATATCCGTTGGCATTGACTCTTGTCATGTCGTACATGGTAGAAACAACAGTAGCTTTGATTCTGGTATCAAGAGCTGCTGTATTGAGGGCCATGCCGCCCCATCCACAGATACCGATGATACCGATTTTTTCAGCATCAACATTGTCTTGAACAGACAGGAAGTCTACTGCAGCCATGAAATCCTCTGTATTGATATCCGGAGATGCCATATATCTTGGCTGTCCACCACTCTCACCTGTGAAAGAAGGATCGAATGCGATGGTCAGGTATCCTCTCTCAGCCATAGTCTGGGCATAGAGTCCCGAACACTGCTCCTTTACGGCACCAAAAGGTCCGGAAACTGCGATTGCAGGAAGACTGCCTTCTGCATTCTTTGGTGTATACATATCAGCTGCCAGGGTAATTCCGTAACGGTTAATGAATGTCACCTTCTTGTGATCTACCTTGTCGCTCTTTGGAAATGTCTTATCCCATTCAGCAACCAACGTAAGTTCTTCTGTCTTCATCATTATTTTTATCCTCCTTGCGGTCATTTTTCTTGAATATTACTGGAATATATCTTATAATGATCTTATCATACAACCTAAACCTAACTTTAGGTCAAGAACTTTTTTGAAGGAAGGTGCATCATGTACACGATTGGTCAGGTTTCGGAGATGTACAATCTCCCTATTTCGACTTTAAGATATTATGACAAGGAAGGATTCTTCCCAAATCTGATGAGAAAGGGCAATATCCGTTACTTCAGCGACGATGAACTGGAGGCTATCCGCGTGATTGAGTGCCTCAAACGCTCCGGTCTTGAGATCAAGGATATCAAGCAGTTCTTCCAGTGGGTTATGGAAGGCCCTTCCAGCTATGGGAAGAGAAAAGAGATGTTCGAGACCAGAAAAGCTGCCGTGGAAGACGAGATCAAAGCCCTGGAGAGAACCCTTGCTCTGCTGAAGTTTAAATGCTGGTACTACGAGACCGCGATAAAAGACGGCAATGAAGATGGCATCAATGCCATGCTGCCGGACAAACTCCCGGAAGAGATTCAGAGGCTTTACGATATTTCGCACGAATAACCAACAACGAAAAAGCCCACTGAAAGACCTGCTGTATAAACAGGCCTCCAGTGGGCAAAATTGTCACTTTACATCTCAGCCGGAGTCTCCGACTCCTCTTCTTCCGAATCAAGCAGATGCTCCTTTTTCATCTGGAAAAACTCCTTATTCGTACAGATTTCAAGCTGTTCCATCAGATTTTCAAGAAGTTCCAGCATCTCCGGATCTTCACCTGTGCTTTTCAGTTCTTCCCTGGATCTGTGCATTTCACGGATGACTTTTGTCTTGCCACCTTCATAACAGTTCAAGATCATTTTCTGTTCTTCTGTAAGTCTCATCATGCTAACTCAACTCCTCTCTGCAGACTATCTTTTCCCGGCTTTTTTGCAATCTCCTTTTTCTTCTCCTGTAATCTGGCATGGATAGATTTCTTCGGAGCTTCATCCATCAGTTTTCCCTTTGCAGTTTTCGTCTGTGTCACAGCTTTACTTTCTTTACCGGAAGGAGCTGTCTTTGTACTCTCCTCTGCAATGGCTGCACTTCCTCTTTCTTCCAGGCTGACGAACTGCTGCAGATAAGGAAGTGCATGTTCCTGCGTATCCCGAAGCTCTGCCATATAAGACTGGAAATTGTCTGCTCCCTGGCCCTTCTTATAGTCCAGCCAGGCCTGATTATGCAGATACTCTTCCACTTCCTGCTGCAGATTGCCAAGGATCCCGCCGCGTCCATCACCGATAAATGCTGTACCGCCAACCGACTTCATATGATCTTCTTCGGCATAAATGATTTCATATGATACGATCAGCACTCTGGCTTCTCCCTGATGACTGGCATTGAAATCTGCCTGTCTTTCATCTGCTGCACGGAATCTTTTATCTGCTTCTGCCAGAGGTATCATGCTTCCTTCTTTAAATTCCGAATCCTGGCTGAACTGAATTTTCACCATCGGCTGAATCTCCTCCGTAAGCTCCGGACTATATTCTTTCAGTTTTCCAAGTAAGGCTTCTGCTTTTGGTGCCAGCTCTCTGCTTTCTTCTTTCACATCCTTTAGAAACGCCGCATACTCCTGCATGCCATTTCCAGCCAACAGGTTATACTTAATTTCCATTAATGCATCTTCAGGATTTTCTACCTGGTCCATAAATTCATAAGCATCAAATTCTTTTGCAAGATCCATAAGTGCTCCATCAAGTTTCTCTGTGGTCATATGCTCCGGATAAAAACTCTCTTTGATTTCTGTAGGTGCTACAAATCGATACTCTGGAAATGCTTCTCTGATAAGTTCCAAAGCTTCTCTTGCAAGAGGATGAACTGCCAGTGCTTTTACAAAATCCAGGTTGTCGCCTTCGATAACAGAACCCTCCACCAGAGGAAATGCATAACCATTGTAATGTTCCAAAGATTCATCGTGGATCTCCACGCCCATGGCATTTCCATAATAGGCGAGTCTCGGATCCTGGCGGATCTCTTTGTATTTTTCTACGGCATCCTCAAAGGTAAGTCCCTCATAGCAGGCCTGCATGCTGTGGAACTCTTCGCAGACTGCAACATAAAATGTCATGCTGGCTCCGGTCTGCTCCTGATACCTGGCCTCTTCCACGCGAATTATTTCACGACGTTCCTTCTCGCCATATCCATTGTTCAGAACGTTATCGACCATGTTGTAATTCTGTTCTTCCATTTCTTCCACCTTTACAAGTGATCGATACTGCTGCTGAGGTGAAGCCTCCTGCACCACTCCGCCCATACTCTTAGGATCGACACGATTAAATTCAAGAGTCATCTCATGAAGATGACTAAAGAAAATACGCATCATCCTGCTGTTGCCATCGATATTTCCCTGCACCGGTAATCGGGTATAAGTTCCTGTCTCTGCATTGAAAACAGGTTCTCGTAAATCCTGAACGATGTCTTTCGCAGCTTTCATAAGATCCACATCACTCTCATATCTGCCACCATCAATCAGCTGATAGTGTTCTGAATAAATTGAATAATCATAACCGCCATCTGTTTCATGAATCTCCAGATATCGGTCTTCAATCTGAAATGCTGCTTCGCTGATTTCTTCCGGACGCTTATAAAAACGGCTCATGAATTCCTCTGTCACATCTGCAAAACCAAAACTGTCTACGAAATATGCCTTAACCTCACCCTCTCTGTTCATGACTACGATATCGCTGACAGAAAGTGAATGTCCCTTGAAATCTTCCGGGCGATCAATATTGAAATGTTCATAGATCGTATCCAAAGTATCTGCCTCCGTCAGTGGAGCCACATATTCCAGACGATAATCCTCTCGATTAAGCTCCATCTCTTCTGACTCCATGAAATCATGACTCAGGAAAATGTATTCTCTTCCATTACCTTCCGGATCAATCTGATAAATACAAAACTGATTCTCAGGCATATAAAGAAGCTGCGTTTCCTCCAGAGTAACCATCTCCTCATGCAGATCCATTTCTGTTCGAAGTTCCACATATACTCTCATCTGATCCTTCGGCATTCGAAGCCAGGAATCATCCGGCATTTCCATAACCTGATCCGCAGTAACTTCTTCAAATCTTCCTTTGCTGACGGATGTATATACCGTCTGCCCCAGGGCAATTGCTTCAAGAGCATCTGCCTTGTCCATATAGGTGAAGCGCATTTCCTCCATCTCTTCACTGATGCCGGTGATGATCTCACCTGCTGTATCTTTGATCACCTGAAGGGATGCTGTAAGCTCCGGGAGTTCTTTGTTTCTGGACCAAGATGCCACGTAGCCCCAGCTGTTGGCACTGGTGTCAATGCCGAAGTAAGAACTGACTACCGCAGCAATACTTTCAGTCTCAACTTCCATGGTTCTCTGATCCTTGCCTCTGGCCTTTGCAGATTCCTTCAAGTTGTTGGGATCCAGTGCATGTAGCTTGGCATGGGCCAGTTCATGAATCATGGCAGCCATAGTCTGAGTCTCACTCATATTCTCATTGATAGCGATACGCTTTTCTACCTGATGATAGTAGCCATCCTTTCCTTCCATCTCCTCAAATCCCACCGGTACCGGTGAAATGTTCCGGATAGCCTGCACGAAATCCTGATATCTTTCCACATTTCCTTCTAACTCATCCACCAGAGTAGGAAGAGGCGGGCCACTGGTCTGAGAAATATCAAATACATTTGTTACTCGAAACGACGGTACTGTTACCTCAATGATTTCTTTGCGAACAGATCCGTCCGGATTGCGAAGGGGCTGATCGGTTGCCTGATCGATCATGTCCACTTCCTTCTTTCTCTTATAGGTCATCGGCGCAAATATCTTGATTGCCTTTTCACCACGGTTTACCTGACGGCCAAAGTTCTTCTGCCAGGCAGTATAACCGGCAACCATGGAAGCCTGCCCGCCTGTCTGCATGGCAATGAGGATGGTGTTATTCACCGAATAATGAGTAAAGTGCGACATCACCTTCAGGTACTGGGCATATTTCTCCGATTCAAAGACAGATTTCACGCCTTCTTCCAACTGCTGCGTCAGATCCTGAACCTGCTGCTGACGCTGTTCATTGGTTAATGTATATCTATTTGCCATTGTTTGTTCTCCTTTCCGACCGGCTATAATTCCGGTGCTTTTGTTTTATTTATCACTGACCGCTTTGACTTACTTCCCTGCTTCACACCTTCTTTTCGCCAGGACGATCAGTCGTCCATTGGTACTGGAATACTCGCAGGTAGATAAAGAAAGCAGCTCATCATCCTGTGTCACAGTAAGTCCTGTGTCATAGAGCTGATAAGCTGCCATCTTATTCTGTAAATATTTAATTTGTTCTTCTCTGGTATTTCCGTGAAGGTAATTGTAATAGCCTCCACTCCTTGCAATATTGGTCACATAGACCGCCACCACATCGTAGCTGTATTTCTGATTACGAAGGTACAAGGTTATTTCCGGATGCTCCTTATAGAAGTCCTTATCCTTGTATCCATTCAGTTGCTTAAACATAGATCCGTCCTTCATCTGATGTCCGTAAAGGATCAGATGCTCTCTGGCCAGATCAATGTCATTGCGGTAATCCATGAAGATTGCTCCACAGATTGCAGACTCCTGATTGAAATTACGGTGAAGATAAATACTATTATCTACCGCCTGCACAACCGGATAATCTATATCTGTTCCATCGATACGGATCCAACCAACACAGTCACTGTTAATGGCCAGTAAGGAATCATAATCAAAATCACTGGCCTCCTTTTCTTTCTCTGTTTCATCATCGGGAATATCCCCATCCTGATTATCTGCATCATCCGGAAAGCCAATATTTATGATGTCCGAATAGGCGTTTCTGTTTTCCGCAGACTGAGCAAAGTAATCATAAAGATATTTTCCGCATACACCGATCATGCTGCAACAGATCATCAGCACGAGCAGTTTCCTTGTCTTCATCTTGTAAATCACCTAGCTTCAAAAAAGAACAGTGTCTCCGACGATCCACTGTTCTTTACATTTCATATTATTGGCGTTGTCTAATCTGATGTCTTGTTTCAATATTATTGGTAATATAACTTCGCTCTTTCAATCCATTCACCATATCAGAGTACACATCATGTTGCTCAGTGATGTCCCTAATAGTCAACACTAGTACAAACTCCTGTGGCGGAGCAATTAGTCCATTTCGAGGAGTCATATCAATTCTAATCTTCCATCCATCTTTTACATCTATACCTCTCGAACTTATCTTACGATAATAAGATTTTACAGGACTCCATTTAAATCCATGCTCAACACGCGATTGTTCAAATTTTTCATCCCATGCCCTTTCAAGTGGAACTTGTCCATTGTAAGATAATACACCTGTATCTTTCACCTTATACGTTCCAAAACTAACATCAACGTTAGTTCTACAATACTCTTTTCCATAATTCTGATCAAGTATTGGCGAATATACAAGAGTCATACATATCTCACCTTTACATTTTCCATTAGTAATCAAAGATTTGGGATATGGAAAATCGAACATTTCTAAGTGTGTACCTTGCTGAATAGCCTGTTTAAACACTAATGTCATTTCGTGATCAGAGCAATGTAAAATATCAGATATATTTATGGATGGATTTCCGAAGCCGTAATAATTAATATTTTCCTGTAAATCATCATTCAGTAAATCACGTGAATTCATCCTAGCAGAATGCACGAGTAATGCTTTTGCCAATAATAGGTCTTTATCAACCATTTCATCAAATACAGCAGCGCATTTTTGTGTGATTCGTGGTGTAGAATAACTCGTTCCATTTCCTTCAATCATCTTACCTTCTGGGCTCAAAGCCCTCATTGCCAAATTCTTTTGATCATACGTTATGGACAAGTTTCCGCCATAGTCCACCAAATCTGGCTTAACAATATAATTTGATCCAGGTCCGCGTCTACTAAATGGCGATGGTTCATTTTCTTTCACTATAGAGTCTGCAGAATCATATAATGCAACAGACCCAACCGTGATTGCTCTTACTGAATCTGCTGGGGAAATAATTCTATCACGTTCTTTCATGTCCTTCTGTGACGGCCATGTTCGTAAAGGTATTTCCTCCAAATTTCCAGCTGATACAATAATCTGTACGTTGTATTTATCTTGAATATAATCGAGAAATATTCCTAAGTCTGACATACTTTTTCCGCAAAGCTTATTTGGAATCCCCAAAGACATATTCCATATTTTTACTTTATCAGAATGTTTTTCCATCACTTCCTCGATAATATCCATCAAATCATCTTCGGAAATAGTATCAGTTTTTCCTTTATTCTTGTCACCATTCGGAATAGCCACAACATCAAACAATTTAAATCGATAGTTATTTTTAGCTGATAGCTGATTAAGTTCATTTCCGAACTCTATTGTTGAAGCAATAAACGTTCCATGTTCATGGTTTTGATAATCAGGTGCCACAAAAACTTCTCTGCCTACTATATATGGCTGAAGATAAGAACATTTATCACTAATACCACCATCGATTATTCCAATAATCGTATCGCATTCCTGATATTCACTTGATAATAAAGTTTCCAATTCAGTGTTGGAAAATGTGTCTATTGGAAGTGAATACTTTTGAAAAAAATCTATATTCTTCACACCATTAATGTCTGCAATCTGCTCTACCTGTTCATATGAAGAAACCGCCACCTTAATATATTTTATATGTGATCCGTATTGTATTATCTCTGCTTTTTCATATAAGCCTAATTCCTGAAGTTTTCTTAATACATAATCCCATACCTGCTGATTATCAAAATCGTCATCAAAATCAAAAATTTTCACTTTAATCTTGCCTTGGATTTCAGATAACAATCCTTGACTAACCACAACTTTTAAATCCTCAGATATTTTATCCTGCTGCCTTATAGGTTCGATCGATGAGATTGCTGTCATATTAGCTTTAAATTTTTCAGTAGGCGGATTTTGAATCAAGCAAAGTGTATCGGCAATACCTTTTTTACTCACTTTAATGTAAATTTCATCAAGATCTTCACCTCCAATAATCGGACAACATCTACAAAGATCATTCGGCTTATGAGATTTTGCTATAGCATCCGGCTTTACCGTTATTTTACCAACTGCTGGTACCGTTGTTTCTTTATCAAAAAAATCATCATAGTATTTTAAGACATCAGAAAACATAGTATGAATATTCTTCCGGACACTGTCGTTACATTCGCCAAAATACTTTATAGAACCACCACCGATATTTCCCTGTGTATCAGAACTTTTCGGTAACACCATTTTAATTGGCAAATTTTTCTCAGCCATTAACCATCACTCTCCTCTTTAAGTAACTTTTGAATAGTTGTTTTTGAACTACACAAGATATTAGCAATTATTTGAAGGCTAAAAATTCTTTCATCTATTGATCTTAAAAATTTAGCCTTAATTTTAAGAACCTCTCTGTTTGAAAGATCATTTTGAGGAACAATTTTCTTGAATGTAAATAACTCTTCGTAAATTCCATGAATTGTAATTTCATTATTTTCTATTACAGCAACTCTTATTGTTTTCTTAATTATTTCTTCTATATTAGCTCCGCTTAATCCCTGAAATACATATGACAGTTCATTCAGTTCTTTTTCTGTAATATTTATTGAATTTCCTAAAAACAAAGGAATCATTTCTTTGATTGCCTTTCTATCAGGAAGTTCTATTTCTAAACGATAATCAAATCGTCTCCAAACTGCAGAATCTAATAAATAATCATGATTTGTTGCAGCAATCAACAAACTATCTCGGTTAAGATTGTCAACATTTTGTAATAGACTATTTACAACTCTTTTTAATTCGCCCAACTCATTGTTGTCATCTCTTGCCTTAGCTATTGCATCAAATTCATCCAAAAACAAAACACAGGGTGTTCTTTGTGCAAACTCAAACAATGAACGAATATTTTTTGCTGTAGTACCAAGATATGAAGAGATAAGACTATCTAGTCTTGCAACAACTAATGGAAGACCTAATTGTTGAGCAATTAAGTATGCACATTTTGTTTTTCCGCAACCCGGTGGTCCGTACAATAATAAAGTGTTTGAAATACCTATTCCTAGAGAGTTTAACAAATCTGCTTTTTGGTAACTCTTAACAAATGCGGATATTTTTTCGTTATTACTCTCTGACAATACAACTTTTGTTTCATTTTCTGTTGGCATAATAATATCAGCTAATAGAGTTCTAGATTCGTTATCAACAGGTACAGAATACTCTGCTGATCCCATACCAACAGGTGACAAACTATTTTCATTATTTTGTAGTAATAATCTCTGAAATTTACCTACAGCTCTGGATTCTCCATCTTGATCTAACTTTTCTATTAACTGTTTTGTATAATTTATAACTTTGACATAGTCATGTTTTAATGCCCCTTCAACTATTTTTCCTATCTCAACTGAATACTTCATGGCAACACCTCCAACTTTATTATACAGGAACGATGTCTTTTTGTAAAGAACGATTAATTACTTTTTGTTAACTATTTTATTATTTACAGGAACGATATATATAAATATGAGAACGTTTACATTTTTGTCAATCACAAAAAAGGAGATAGTCATCCTATAAACTATCTCCACTTACTTCTTAAATATATATTTTATAATTCCGCGCCTTTATCCTTCTTCACCGCCTTATCCACAGCTTTCTCTGCTTTCTTTGCAGCGCTCTGCTGTTTCTTTTCTCCCAGGCGTTCATGAATACTCTTCTTGGCAGCTTTTGTTTCTGCTTTTTCCTTCTCGAGACGGGATGCACGTTTCTCCGCATTTTCCATGACCGCTTCCTTGCGGTCATAATGCTGGACGTGATCGGATAAGCGATCCTCTCTGGATACTTCTGTCCGGTTAATCTGCTGTACCATGGCAGAAAGTTCTTTCAACTCAATATCCACAGTTTCCGGCACTACAATCACCTCATGACAACTGGAAGGAAGGATATAGAAATCTCCTCCTACGATTTCTCCGATCTGCTGCATAATATTTTCCTGAAGGATTAAGCCGGCACCATCGATCTTAACGCCATTGGTAAGACAATACATGCCCATACCGGCTCCCTGATCAGGATTACCATCTAAAAGGTTCTTCGGTTCTGCACCAAACATCATGCTCTCCATCATACTACCCATGTCACAGAACATTGGATCACGATTCATATCCGCTGCAAGTGCATCCTGATGGAGCTGATCCACGCTGACTCCCCACGTTTCAAGAAGATCCTGAGTGACTGCCATACTGGCTGTTCCCTCTTCTGTTTCCTGAAGATTGACATGATAAGTGGCAGAGAAATCACTGTGCTCTGTGTGCACAAGATTGGCAAGTCTTTCCTGGTTCTCCTGTGTATCACAAAGACGGATCTGGAGACTTTCCTTTACAGCGTCATAATTCATAATCTTCTGTGCCACCTCCGGACCAATTCCCGGCGTGTCGTATTCAATACGCATATCTGCAATATCTCCTACAATCTCATCGATATTTTTCCCGTTCTGGTAATTGTTCCAGAAGTTTTCAATATAAATATTCGGTACCACATGCTCACCGGGTTTTGCAATGGAAATGCCGGTAAGATGTGTATCATTGTTTTTTATCACCTCGTTGAAAGTGATTTTCGCATCTGCATAACTCTCAGGCAGAAAATCCTTAATGGTCTCCTGCAGATACTGCTGAAATTCTTTTCTGTTCATCATATGTTACTACCCCCTTCTGATCATGTGACGGTTCGGAAGTTTTCTGGAAATTGCTCTTTCCGCCAGTTTCTGATAAGCCTTCATACGGCTTACTACCTTCATTTCGTTCTCATGCATATTCTTTTTATTCTCGGTTTTTCCCATAGTTCTCATAGATAAATCCTCCTCGATTGTTGTATTGATTACGTTCAAAATGTCCTTTCAGACTTTTGAGAAAATGTTCGACAGTGTCGAATGAATTGAAAAAGGCACCCTCCGGAATAATTCCAGAGAGCACCTTCATTGATTTAGGATCAGATACTTCTTAGTCCTCTTTCTTATTCAGTTTTTTCTTCTTTCTGCTTCCAAAAAGAATACCGGCTACCATACTACCCGCAGCCAGCATAAGTGCGATTGGAAGCCAGAGATTTGTATCATCTCCTGTTTTTGGATTGCTTCCCGGATTACCCGGAGTTCCAGGATTTTCAGGAATCTTTTCCTTGTTGGTCAGGTTCTTTGTCACCTCGATAATCGGTGTGTTCTGATCCACATATTCAAACACGATCTCGTGCTGTGTGGTATCGAGAGTATAACCGTCAAGGGCCTTTGTCTCTACCAGATAATACTTAATCGGATCACCGAATTCACCGTTTTTGTAAGTAGCGATCTCATAGAGACCGCTTTCTGCATGACCGGCTACATCTGTCACAAGCTTCTCAAGTACTTTTCCATCACTGTCGCGGAGTTCGAATTCTACACCTTTCAGTGGTTCTTCGTTATCTGCATCCGTTTTATTGATGATGACCTTACCCTTGGCCGTATCATCTTTCATGGCTACTGTCTGGATTTCGGCCGTATCGACCACTTCGAAAATCACATCGTTAGAGAGAACGAATCCCTTTGGAGCCTGCTCTTCACGAAGAGTGTATTTACCGATTGGCAGCTTCTCTACATAATGAGGCTCATTTGTGGAAGTCCAGCTCTCTACGACCTGATCATCTTCATCAAGGATCGTAAGTTTCGCACCAGGGATTTTCACGTCGCCGGTGATATCCGTCTTGCTGATTTTCACCTTTGTCACATCGTCAAGCATCTCGTGCTTCTGTACTTCTGCTGTATTCTCAATGACAAATTCAATACTTTCTGCAGTCACATAGCCATCGGCAGGCTTTGTCTCTGTAAGAGTATAGGTTTTACCAACCACAAGCTCTTTGATTACATGAGGTTCTTCTGTAGAAATCCACTCATCGATCACATTACCATCTTTGTCCGCGACTTTCAGATATGCGCCGGGAATCTCTTCGCCGGTAGTAAGATCTGCTTTTGTGATCTCTACTGTGGTAGGTTCATTTTCAAAAGTGAAGTTGTAAATCATCACAGGTTCATTTACATCACCATATTCAAAGGTAAATTCCTGCTTCTCTTCTGTAGTAACAAAACCATCCGGAGCATAGATCTCCTTCACATAGTATTTGCCATCGATTGGAAGATCTGCGATGAACTTGATCTGACCATTGGCATCCGCTGCTTTCAGCTCAATGAGCTCATCTGCTTCGATCAAGCACCTTGCCGAATGCAGACACGATATCTGCTGCAGCATAAAGGCCAAAAGTAGCTCCTTCCAGGACACGTTCGGTATTCTTTTCCTTTTTCAGGACATTGACAAATACTCTCTGACGGTTGTTCTGCCAATCTTCGTCATAAGTTACCACAGGAGTCTCCTGATCACGGTAGCTTAAGTCTACATAGCGAGGCTCGCCGTCAAGGACATAGCCATGAGCGGTTGCCACTTCTTTCACATAGTATTTGCCTACAGGGAGTTCCCCCATCTGGGCAATACCGGTTTCGTCAGTTGTGATGGTTCCGATCAGTTCATCGGCTTTGAAATAATCCCCGCTGACACCATCTGCTGCTTTGATATCCTCTGCAGCATAAATTTCAAATGTTACTTCGGTAAGAGAGCCGGTAATGTACTCAAAGATATGCTCCACTGTACCCTTGGTGTGCTCTACGAGAGATACATTATCCAGGAACTGACCCTTCTTGTTGATAATCAGAAGTGCGGTAGGAACTTCGTCCTTCATCTCTACCTTTTGAACCTCTGCAGTATCTTCTACGGAAAACTCTACATCAGTTGCCTTCAGATATCCGTAAGGAGCAAATTCCTCACGAAGAGTGTAAGTTTCACCTACCACAAGGCGTTTGATCACATGTGGCTGATCTTTTACAGAAGTCCAGCTATCGATGGTATTGCCATCCTTATCAAATACAGTAAGGGTTGCACCATCAAGCTCAACTCCTGTTGTGACATCAGACTTTGTGAATTCAAAGGTTGTAGGTTCATTCTTTTTAATCTGGTTTAATCGGATTACCGGAATATCCTGGCCCTGATAAGATGCGTCAAAGGAAAGTACTTCATCAGAGGATACAAATCCTGCTGGTGCCTTAAGCTCCTTCACGTAATACTGACCAAGTGGAAGATCCACCGTAAATGCTGCCTTACCATTCTCATCAGAAGTCATTTTCTGGAGTAAGGTATAGATAAGGACATGCGGTCCAGAAGTACCGAATACAGCATCTTGGACTGCAGTGTTAATGAAGAAAATATTTCCTCTGTCAGCAGCATCCTTGGTATCCGTATGAAACTGAACTGGTCCGCCTGGGATCCATAGTAATAATCGAATTCCATATCACTCAGACTCCTTTCCCTGACTCCATTGCTCCAGAAGTTCCACAATGACACTTCTCATATCTTCTTCCGTATAATCAGCCGGAAAATACTTTCTCAGTTTCTTCTCTGAAATCAGATTCTTCGTGCTTGGAGTTCTGCCCGGCTGACTATCGTTTAAAATTGCAATCAACTTGCCTTCTGTCATGATTCCTGTTTTGCATACTTCTCTCAGTAATGCAATCTGCTTCGGCTTCACCAATCCATTGTCCCTGATGTACTCAAACAGCCACTTCTGGATTTCCTGATCTAAATATGAAATCTCTACCCCTGATGTCACCGGAATTCTCTTCAAATCCACATACTCAAGCAACTCGGGAATTAATTCTGTTAATCGTATATATCTTGAAACCTGGTTTTTACTAACACCAGCACTTTCAGCAACTATATCTCTTGATTTCATTCCATCACACTTGTGCCCATTTTGGGCACAAGTTAAATCCGCTCGTTCTCCTTGATGTTTAATTGCTTCGAGCTTCATTTTAAACGCATATCCCTTCTCACTCGGCAGTAATTCCTCCCTCTGAATATTAGCGTCCACCATCGCGATTACTGCTTCATCATCTGTCATCTCTCTGATAATAGAAGGGATTGCAGTAAGTCCTGCCAGCTGTGCAGCATGCAGTCTTCTGTGACCGGAGATCATTTCATAGGTATCCATACCTGTTGGCCGGATCAGAACCGGTGATAATACACCGTTTACCTTTATACTTTCCACCAGTTCCTGCATCTTCTCATCGTCAACAACTTTGAAGGGATGACCCTTAAAACCAGAAATCTTATAGATTTCAATATCCATAGCCGCTTCTTCATTTACTACACCGAGCAGTTCCTCCACACTCTTGAAATTCAATCTCTCGCTCATCTTACTTGCCATCGTTCAACACCTCCTTCGTCAATTCTTTATAAGCAGTAGCGACTTTACAATTTACGCAGTGACCATAGATACTGATTCCCTCAGCACTGGCCTCTGCCGCTTTTACTGATACCGGAATTACACTTTCAAAGATTGGTATATTGGTTCCATAGGTTTCTCTGACCTTTGTAGATACGTCCTTCGCATAATTCGTTCTGAAATCTACCATAGTAAGAAGGATTCCTTCGATTATCAGTCGTCTGTTCAGACGTCTCTTTACCATGGAAATAGTTTTGATCAGCTGCTGAAGACCCTTGACCGGCAGGTATGCAGCCTGAACAGGAATGAGTACGCTATCTGAAGCAACCAAAGCATTGATTGTCATGGTTCCAAGGGATGGCATACAGTCAATGATGATGTAATCGTATCTTTCTCTCTGCATCTCGATATACTCTCGCATGATCATCTCCCTGCTCATCACATTGGCCAGAGTCAGCTCCATAACAGATAATTCGATATTGCCAGGAAGCAGATCCACCTCTTCCTCGTGGTGATAAATACCTTCTTCCGGATCGATATTCTTCTCATTTACGATATTCATAAGAATCGTTGCCAGTGTTGTCTTGATTTCATCCGGCTCCCCGATACCAAGACTGGCACTTAAAGAACCCTGCGGATCCGCATCGATCAGGAGCACTTTCTTGCCTTCTTTTGCCAATCCAATGCCTAAATTTACTGCTGTGGTAGTCTTTCCGACTCCGCCTTTCTGGTTTGCAATAGAAATAACCTTACACATTTTTCTTTTCCTCCTTCTTTCTCTGGCGTTCTTTGCGTTTGTAATCTTTCTCTAAAAGTGCGATAATCTCTTCCTTCATTTGCTCGGCACTGTAATACCGTGGAAAGTACTTATACATCTGAGAGTTCTTGAAGATGACTCTGCTCATATCTGACTTCTTGATTTCACTCAGGATCTCATTGATTTTCTGCTGGGTCAGCTTCTTTTCCTGGCTTAAAGCCTTGATCCTTTTGGCCTGAGAAACGGAAGGAGTTGCCTGTGCGTAATCCATACCGTTCAGTACCCATTTCTGCTCAACTTCAGATAAAAAGGAGAGTTCCACAGCCGGATTAAATGAAATCTTTCCTTCATCCAGCATATCCAGTAACTCCGGAACCAATAATGTCAAACGAATATACCTGAGTACCTGCCTTGGACTTTCACCAGTTTCCTTTCCAATCAGCTGAATTGTCTTGGTTCCCTTGATGGATTCCAGCTGTCCTTCCTGCGTTCTTCTTCGTTTTCCCGTCTTTCTCTTCATTGCTTCATTCTTCATGTAATAAGCAAATGCTTTTTCACTAAACAGGATCTTGTCCCTGTGAAGATTTGAATCCACCATAGAAATAATCGAATCATCTTCCTTCATGTATCGGATGATTACCGGCACCTGGGTATATCCAAGCTTTTCAGCACAATACTTTCTTCGATGACCAGATACAATCTGATAGAAACCTTCTTTTGTCGGCATCACGATCAATGGATTCATAATTCCATATCGCTCAATACTTTCCATGAGCTGAGCCATAGCTTCATCTTCTTTTACCTTGAATGGATGGTTCTCAAATGGCCTTAATCTTTCAATTCCAATCTCGACAACCTTCTCAACGCCAGGATTGAACAGTCGTTTTTCTTCACCAGGATTGCTGCTCGCATTCTTTTTGCAATTCATTAGAAATCCCTCCTTTTTCAGCTATTCAAATGCAAATAAAAAATGCCCATTCACGAGACCATTTACAGATCTGTGAATGAGCATTGTCATTCGATAACTTATATAGAGTTGTCATTCGATGAATTTTTGCTAAGAAAGTACTGATTTTAACAATACTTAACGCTAACCATACTGGCGAAAACAGCATCGTCGCCATAATTTCTTAGAAGAATTCATTTTCATGTTTTGGAAATAGGTGCGTTTTCGTTGGGAAAATTTCTTTGCCCGAGTTCCTATTTCGTTTGCAATTCCGAGGGGAAAACGGAATGTTTTTACACCGTTACAAAGACAAATCGGAATGATTTCGCAATTTCTGCTAATCATTCCGATGCCCACCGTCGACAAGAGGATTTGAACCTCCGACCCTTCGCTTAGGAGAAAAAATGGCGACCGTTCTGGGGCTCACATCCCTCCTCATCCGTTTTTGTCCGTATCCCTTGGAAACCCTTATTTTATAAGAAAAAATAACTTTTCGGATTACTGTCAAACCTGTCTGTATCGCTCTGTAAAGACCTGTGATAAATTAGCTGGAAATTAGCGCAGCTAATATTTGGCGATAACTCGTCCGATACCGGAAATCATATATATCGATCCCTTTTCCATTAGTCATGGTAAAGCGGAAAGGATGTTATATATTTGTTTGATCAGTTACATTCATTATACACTCTTCGGTTGAATTTGTCTAAAACTTTCGAAATGATTTTTTAAATTTTTGACCGAAAGAAAAGAGACAGCATCAGACTGTCCCTTCATCTATCATTCTTATTCAGTTTTCAATTTCCCCCAAGCGTTCTTGCCAGTGATGTAAGCAGCGCCGTCAGTTCCGGATTGCCAAGTACCTTTGCCAGAACTTCTGCGTCTACTCCTTCCGGTACCTGAAGTATTTTACCATTGGCTGTATCATGGATCTTTGGAGCCAAATTCTTTTTTGCATAGAATGCTTCCTCAAACAAGATTACATTCTGCTTTCGATTTTCATCAATCATATGAGAATATACATCAGTGACCATACTTATCTGCGCATGACCCGAGTCACCCTGTACTGCTTTTACATCACCGCCATTCAACTTCAGCTTACAGGTAACCGATGTATGGCGGAGGCTGTGAAAACAATCGGCGGAAGATCATGTTCCTTGATCAGTTTCTTCAATACTCCACGGATCAGGATATCTCCCATAGAAAAGATCTTGTCTTTCGCTGTATATTCCTTTCCTGTCATCTTTCCTCCTTTCCATCGAAATAGACATAAGTAAAAGGCCATCTATCGTCTTCACGGTAAATGACCTTCCCTAAAAATCCCATTTTCAATTAAATCATTTTGTTTTCATAATCCTGCAATTCATGAAAAATATTATCTACAAACACAATATCCTCAACAATTCTATACAGCATAAAATACCTATGTGAGAGAAAATTTATCCTTCGATACCCCAGTTCTTTTAATCGAGGATTATCACACGGCTTCAAACTTCCTGCAACACTTTTAAGGCTCCGAATAGTAGCCTCAAAATCATCCAAAACATTTTTTGCCGCCTGATCACTTTTTTTCACAGTAAGCAAATATCTGATGTATTGATTTAGATCTTCTTCTGCATCTGCTGTTACTACTACTTTATATTCCATACTTTTCCCTCATATCAGCAATAACCGCATCCGCAGATCGATAGTTACCCTTTGATGCAGATACTCTTGATTTCTCCAGTTTCTCCAACATCATTTTTTCAGACATGGCAGCATACGGATTATGCTCCACCCGTTTTATCTCAAATGGAAAACCGTTATTTGCAACAGCTTGTGTCAAAAACATCCGAATTGCAGAAGTAGTATCTGTGCCAAGATCTTTAAACAACTGGTCTGACTTACTCTTTAACTCATCATCAACACGTACTTGAATTGTACTAGCCATTCATTATTCCTCCATTTCTTTTTTATTATTATAATACATAATCATTGCTATTTCAATTCATTTGTATTGATTGAATCTTTAGTTTTGACCGTAAGAAAAGAGACAGCATCAGACTGTCCCTTCATCTATCATTCTTATTCAGCTTTCAATTTCCCTCCAGAGTTCTTGCCAATGAAGTAAGCAACGCTGTCAATTCCGGATTACCAAGTACCTTAGCCAGAACTTCCGCATCAACACCTTCCGGTACCTGAAGTATTTTACCATTGCCAGTTTCATGGATCTTCGGATCCAGATTCTTTTTGGCATAAAATGCTTCCTCAAACAGGACTGCGTTCTGCTTTCTGTCGTCATCAATGATATGTGAATAAACATCCGTCACCATACTAACCTGTGCATGGCCGGAGTCCCCCTGTACCGCCTTCACATCACCGCCATTCAATTTCAGCTTGTAGGTGACCGAGGTGTGGCGGAGACTGTGAAAAACAACCGGTGGAAGATTATGTTCTTTGATAAGTTTCTTCAAAGCTCCACGGATCAGAGTATCACCCAGTGGATAGCCGAACGTTCCTGCCATGACCAGATTGTAATCCGTATATTCAGAGCCAAGAATATCCTTTCTTTCTTCCTGCGCATTTTTCCATTCCACCATCATCTCTGCTACACTTCTCGGAAGAAATACTTTACGGACACTGCTTTCTGTCTTTGGTGTCTTCAATACCAATACAGTTGTATTCGTTTTGCTCTTTTCCGGAAAAATCAGAAGAATATCCTTTGCATCCAGTTCCCGAACTGCATCTTTCGTTACTCTCTGAAGTTCCTTGTTCACATAGATATGCGCCTGATTGGTTTCAATGGCTTCCTTACTTATATCGCAACAATCCCAGGTGAGGCCCAGTATCTCTCCCATGCGAAGTGAGCATGAAAAAGCTAAATTCAGTGCAATCCTTAATCTGTCATCATCACAAACTTCCAACGCATGCATCAGTGTTTCAGCTGTCCAGATCTCTCTTTTTTCCGCTTTATGTTTGGGTACGGTTGCAAGCAAAGCCGGGTTCTTCTCCATAAGATCCCATTTTACTGCCTGCTGAAAACAATTGCGAAGTATCTTGTGAATATCACGGATTGTGCTCCTGCCAACAGTTCTCACATCGCCATTACTGGTTTCTTTTTTTACCTTATCTTTCTTTCCTCTTGAAATAGCTGGCATAACTAACAGCTCCTGATAAAACTGCTCAATGAATCTTGTGTTGATGTCCCTCAGTTTAGTATCTCCAATAAGCGGAATAATGTAGGTATTAATCTTTGTCACATTGCTTTCGTAGGTACTCAAAGCCCACTTATCTTTTCCATAAACAGCAATGTACTCTTCCATCAATTCTTTTATGGTCTTGCAATCCGGAACTACAAATGTACCAAGATTCGATTTGTACTCTATTTCATTTTTCCTCTTTTTCGCTTCTTCTTTGGTATTGTAGGTTTCCCATTTCTGTTTTTTCTGTCCATCCGGTGTGACGTAATTATAAATCACGCAGTATTTATTGTTTCGTTTCTTAATTGTTGCCATCTGCCGCTACTGTCTCCTTTCGTTTAGCCAGCCACTGTTCAAATTCTCTCAAAGGAATTCTGATACCGTTCCCAATAATATTTACGGGGAATTCACCTTCCCGATACCATTTTGAAACCATACCTCTGCTGACCCCTGCAAGTTCTGCAGCCTCTTCTCGTGTTAGATATTTCTTTTCAGAAATAGTTTTCTTTTCATACATGCTATCCAATGCTACAGCATTATCATTCTCCTCTTCTGGTTTCGCAATCATAACCTGCGTAGTCTCAGCGGATGCTTTCAGTTGATACTGATCCTGGCCTGCAAGAAATTCTTCGAATCCTTTTCGATAAATTCTTTTCCGATCCGCAATGATTACAGATTCAAAATAATGCATATACTTTTCATTTCTGAGAATGTTATATATCTCCTGTCGTGTTACCCCCAAAAGCCCGGCCATTTCCGGCATCGTAAGCGTCTCTGCTTCAACTGCAGCATCTCTTTCCCTGTCTTCCTTTGTGCGGTAGCGGGACTGGCTGTGATACCAGTCCCAGAACACCTCCTTCGGAACACGCTTCCAATAATCGACGATAACGGTCTCCAGCTTATTCTGCCGGATAATGCTGTAAGCAGTATCTGTTGTAACGCCCAACAGATCTGCAATATCCCCAGGAGAAAGTGACCTTTCTTTCAATTCCAGTCCCGGTTCTTCTCCGGTTACTTTGCGGTATTTAACCTGGTTGGCATACCATTTTTCAAAACTGGCAATATCAACTCTGAGCATTCCCATCACATTTTCCGTGCGGAAATAATTCTTGTGGATCAGCCAGTACCGGTCTGTCTTCTTAAGTCCCAGAAGCTTACCCATTTCTGATGCAGACATCCATTTCCTGGGTTTTGGCTCTACTCTCCCATAGGGCGACATTGTTTCTACCTTTTTACGTAATTTTTCAAATTCCTGCTCTTCATTTTCCTTCACTTATTTAACCACCTCATAATCCATCTTTACTCTTCCTGCACCATGGCAAAGGCCTCCTGATGATCCAGCCACTGATCGAAGCTTACCTTCGAAATACGATATATTCCGCTATCAAGTTTTACCCAACTGAATTCTTTGCGTTTCAGAAGACTGTAAATTGACTGCCTGCCCACATCCAGCATCACCATGAGTTCAGCTACTGAATAACATCTTTTTTCTTTTTCGTTCATTTTGAACCTCCTTGTAAATAATCTGATTTTGCCGTTACTTTGTCTTTTGATTTCAGCAATCCCTACCACCGTATAAGCTGTGGCATTCACATATAGCTTACTATATGGCAGGAAAAATTGTTAGGATGTCACAGATTTTCTTGTTGATCCAGCCACTGGTCGAAACTTACCTTTGAAATACGATAAGCACCGCTTGTTAATTTCACTGCAGAGAATGCTTTTTTCTTAATTAAACTTACAACTGCCTGTCTGCCGCAGCCCAGTATTTCCTGAATTTCTGCCACTGTGTAACATCTTTTTTCGTTCATGTCTGTATCCTCTTTTCTTTAAATTTGAAAGTTAATCTTTCTAATATCCTAGGACAAAGTTATGGACGAAAATAAAGGAAATTCATGAAGTAATTTTTACAAACTTGTCCAAATATGGTCAATCCGGCCAAATTCGTCATTTTCTTACAGATTTTCACCGAAAACATAGAGTCTGCGCAGTCTGGTCAGAGCATATTTCAGGCGGCTGTGCAGGGTCTGCGGAGTAACTCCCATGCTTCTGGCAACCTCCACCTGTGAAAGTCCCTTGAAGAAAACTTCATTAATAATGTACTGATCCTGCTCTGACAGCATGGATACCTTTTCATGCAGTTTTTCATATTCCAGCTGCTTCATCACGACAGCTTCCGTGCTCTGCGGATTCTCTCCCGGCATATCCTGTACGGATAAATCAAATGCATTTTCACTGAACACACAGTCCAGCATGATTTCTCTCGGGATCACGAGTTTACGTTTCTTTGGTTCAGTTCCCTTTTTTTCTTTTTTTCCATCTGCTTTCTGATCTGCTTTTTTCTGCGCAGCCTCTGCTTCAGCGGCTTTCTTTTCAGATTCTTTTTCTTCCTGCTCCAGTTCATCCATCAGTTCTTTACAGCTGTCGAGTTCTTCCTTCTCTTTCTTTTTCTTCTGTTCAGAATTTTCATCATCGTTATCTTCCTCGCCTCTGTACCCCCATTTTTTATCGTAATTTTTGTAATTGCGGTAAAAAGACAGCATGACCTTTGCCTGCTCTCTGGTAATTTCAATCAGTTCTCCGTCAACCTTTGCGTAATACACTCCGTCGTATTTAAATGGATGTTCAATATACATATCCGTTCCTCCTGAATTTGAATTGGTTTTCCAGTTTCAAATCCAGGAACGGCGGTCCACGGATACAGAAATTGTGTCTGTAAAATGACATATGCCCGAAATGATTCCTTCCATGTCCACCAGCACCAGGGCAGTACTGTGGCTATTGGCCGGAAACACTCAGGCACTTGTTTTTGAGCACGAAAAAAAGCCCCCACAGGCGTTAACCTGTAGAGGCTCCTTCAAAGCTATCAATATTAATTTTTCTGGCCGGCCTTCTGATTCCAGCATAATCATTCTATCAGACAAAGATCCGGAAAGTGTCCAGAATTCTGAGGGAAAAGTCCGGAACATTGGCGAAAAAGTCCGAAGTTTTGATAACGTATTTCTTTTTGACACAAATCAAGTGCCTCATTCACTACATCAAGTGAATAAAACTCATCATTAGTCATTTCCACAAATGGACAATGTATTTTTGAATCTACGTAAGTATATATCTGAAAATCAGAAATTGCGTCATCATATTTCTGTTCCATCATATGATGATAACCACTTCGTAATGTTACATATCTTTTTTGTTGCCAATCATCGGAGATGAATAGGTAGATCTTTACTTTCCAGAGAAATTCCGACTGAAGGAATTTCTCTGGAAAGTAAAGTTTTTGTTTGGTGCTGTCAGCTCTAAAAAACGTTATTTACCGACAGCTCCCTGTTTTGTTTTAATGATATTTATGCATCCGTACATAATAGCTGATGCATAAGATCACAGTGGCTCCGCTCCATGCTGCAATCTCTGCAAAGAAAATACCGTCCTGTCCGATAAAATGGGGAAGGATCAGTGCAGCACTGATACGCATGACAAATTCAGCCATACCACTTACCATAGGCATTAAGGTATCTCCCAGCCCCTGAAGTACAGATCTGTACACGTACAGGAAGTACAAAACCCAGAGCATGGCAGCCATAATAGAAAGGTATTTAAAAGCAATTGCCAATACCTGCTGTGTCTGCTGCGGTTCACCTGAGATGAAAAGTGAGAGAATATTTTTTCCAAATAAAAACATGGCAGAAGAAATGATCAGTGAGGTAAGCAGGGAAAGCAGCATACTGCTGCGGACGCCTTTTCTGATCCTGTCAATCTTTCCGGCTCCCAGATTCTGACCCACATAGGTAACGATGGCATATCCATAGGAAATAGCAGCCATTTCCAGCAGACCATAAAGCTTGTTTGTAGCTGTAAATCCTGCTACAAAAAGGAAACCGTAGCCATTGATCACATACTGGACTACCAGACCGCCCACACCGATGATGATATTCTGAAATACAACAGGAATACCAAGCTTCATCAGGCGGGCATTCATGCCGGAGGCAGGCATAAAATCTGCTCTGGTCAGATGAACGATATCAATTCTGCGTAAAATCAGGAAACAGTAAACAGCGGAGAAGCTCTGTGCAATCACAGTTGCGATTGCTGCTCCTGCCACACCCCATCCGAAGCCTGCCACAAAAAGGATGTCCAGTGAGATATTCAGCACAGATGCGATGATCATTGCGGTCAGCGGTGTTTTACTGTTTCCCATAGCCCTTAGAGCAGAGGCAAACATATTATAGGCTGCTGTGGCGGGGATTCCACAGAAAATGATGCGCAGATATAACAGAGACATTCCGATAATATTGGAAGGTGTATGCAGCCCTGTTAATACCAGCGAAGCAAATGACTGGCTGAGAATCAATACTCCGGCTGCGATGAATGCGGTCAGCCGGTAACTGTGAGCCAGAGATTTACGCAGATTTTCGAAATCCTTTGCCCCATAATACTGGGAGAGTTGAATAGAAAATCCCTGAGTGAGTCCTGTGGATATTCCTGTGACAACCCACATCAGAAAGTCAACAGCACCCAGTGCGGCAAGAGCCTCCACACCTGCAACCTGGCCAACAACCATGGTATCCACCATTGTATAAAGCTGCTGACAGATATTTCCCAGCATCAGGGGAATTGCAAAAAGAATGATCAACCGTCCCGGTGAACCGGAGGTCATATCCTGAATCTTGGTTTTCATTAGTATAAAAGGTCCTTTCCGGAGCATATTTGAAAAAGTTTAGAAATGATTATTCGAATATGCCCTGATATTTACATTGATAATTTTAAATCATTAACGTGAAAAATGAAATATAATATTTCATCAGAATGATATAAATTTATCAATACCTGCTATAAGCAGCATGTTGTTGAAATTATTATGCATAGCGCCTGAGAGGAGTTTTTGATTGCTATTTTTTAAAATACAGATATATAATAGAAGGCAAGTCTTTACGGAAGGAGACAAGAATTATGCTGAAAAGATTCACTAAAAATGTAACCCAGAGTGTTGCCGGAATGATCGGGATTTCCGTTTATGTTCTGGCAGATACTTTCTTTATATCTGTATATTCCGGTGCTGACGGACTGGCAGTTCTCAATTTGATCCTGCCGGTTTATGGACTGATCTATGCGATTGGGGCTATGATCGGGATTGGTTCCGCTACCAGGTATGCCATAAGCAGGGCAAAAGGAGAAAATACAGAACATTATTTCGTACAGTCAGTAACCTGAAGCATACTGGTTGCAGTTCCATTTATGCTGATCGGAATTTTTATTCCGGACAAAGCATTGGCTTTGCTGGGTGCAGATGCCGGACTGATCGGACTTGGACGAAACTATGTGAGAATTATTCTGATCGCAACACCATTCTTCATGTTAGTCCGCTTTCAGATTAACATAGATCCACTACAATTCCCATGACATCACACCTTATCCTCAGGACTTCTTTCAATGTTCTGGCAAACTGTTCAAAGCAATCCTTAAGAGAAATACCTTCAGAGCTGTAAACATTCTTAACAACCATATCCCCTACACGGAAGCAATATGGATTCTTGACCTGCTTTACAAACTCAGCCGCTCTTTCCTCTTTTGTCATATCATCACTGATGAGAGTCCCGGTAACATCCACCAGGCTCTCAGGAACCACGGTTCTGATATCAACTGCTTTCATTTCTTCGATACCCATAAAAACTAGACCTCTAGAATTCCCTTTTCTGAAGGTCTGGTTAAATTTATATGTGTTTTCCGATTTTTTAGTGATTTTACTCGAATAAAGACGGAATAATATCCGCAAGGACAGTGATTCATCGCAACCACCATTTTGATACAATCCAACGATTGCACCCCCTAATGCACCCCCTAAATACAGGAGATGCACCCCCTCCATCCGGGCATTGGTTTAGACTACTCTTCATTTTATGAAGAATCGCAGAGTAGTCTTTTCTTTCACGAAAAAAGAGATATCAACGCGCCTATGGTCAATATCTCTTTCTTCTTATTATAATTCACTTGTCAAGCTTTCGCAGTATTCCTCTTCCCAGGCAAAATGTTCTTCTGAACATTTTTCGCACCGATTGAAAGCATCATCCATGATAATTCCCATGTCGGCCATGTCCGCTATGAAATTGATGGGATCATCGATTGGAACCATACTACCACAAGTCTCGCAGTGAACATAGATGTTGTTTTCTCTAAGCGGATGAAATGAAATAGTTCCGTCCTCGTTTGCTATTCTCACATAAAGCATATTGAAATACCTCCTCGTTTTGGTATGTCTATATACGCTCTATATTAAGAAAATAGCAACGATAATTCACACTATATAATTAACAAATATGAAATCGTCAAACTGAAATTTTACTTTTCTTTATATTCGTCTGGTACTGCTATTTGAAATGTCTCACATAATAGCATCACATCATGCATATCATTTTCATCGTGTTCATACCCCAAATGAAACATTACCTGACTCAATGGATCAATACAAGAAACAGTTATATCTCCAACTTTTCCAATCCCGGAAAAAGTTTCTGATGGAAATATATCTCCCTCATAAACAATTCCATCATTTGTAAATTCAAAACAATGTAAATCAATGATTCTTTGTTTATCATCTTTCCAAATAGTATGACCATCTGTTGTATAATCTGTAGTCATTTCCCTAAATCCATGCTGCTTAATCACATGAATATAATCACGATAATGTTTCAGTTCAACAAATAAATCAATATCATTGTGTATTCTTGATTCTCTGCCAAGAAGTGCATCAACACCCCAGCCACCATCTAAATATACTTTAATGTCGTTTTGCAAAGCACATTTTATAATTTCACATGCATCCTCTGTACGTACCATTTATCTATTCTCCAAATTCAAATTCTTATGTGTTTTCAATCTCTCTGCAAGACTGAAATTTGACTTGCCTATTTTCTTAAAATCTCATGTGGAGCTTCTATTTCATTTGCCAAGGTATGCTCTGTTAATTCTGACATCAATTTCAATTTTCTATTAATCAATGGTCGCATACAATTAGGAACATGTTCCTGATGCGCTCTGTGGATTGCTACACATTCCTTACAGTTTCCGTGATAACGACAGGCTTTCAGGCAAGGACAGTGATCTTTGTCTTTATACTCCTTACGAAATTCCGCTGCAAATTCTTCTTGCAGTCTCAGCCCCTCGACACGGTTTCCCTTATGAAATTCAACCATTGCATCCAGTTCTTTCTGGTTCCCTTCAATCTTCATGTTATTATAGCGCCTCCATTTCAACTATTCCTCATTTTCTGATAAATTCCAATTTTGTTGTCATCTTCATTATACTTCATCGCCTATCGAAAAGATAGCATATTTTATGAAACTTGTCGGCTGGGAACATCTTCTTGATGACCTCAATCTCATTATCCGGGATATTCGGGAAACCCACAAAAAAGACAGCGAGAGTGCGCCCCAGACCACCGTTGCCGATGAACTGAAAGAAAATCTGAAAGCTATCGAAAATTTCAAAGGCAGTCGGGATGAAAAGCTGGTTGTTCTTTATTGCAAGCAGCTTGGTATCAACTATAAAAATCTGTCAGATGAAGAATTTCGCTGGATTGTGCTTTTCCTTTCTTTTCTTTTTCTTCCCTTTAATTAGCCATGAACTGCGTGGTTCACAAAACTGCCAGACCAAATTGAAAAGCCCAAACCAGTTACGCTTGCATCCTTCTTATTAAGAGCATCCTCATAACCTTCAAGCCAAGACAGTTTATAATTGTTCCACGCTCATAATCATCAAGAGCTATGCAATACTTCTTTGACATATATTTCACTCCTTCAAAAAACAAAACGACGGCTTTGATTGTTGTTCAAAGCCGTCGTGAGTTCAATTTGACACGAGAAAACGACTGCTGTACGACGGCTTTTTTTCTTTTGCCGTCGTGTGGCAGATAATTACAGTGTATAAGTTAAACTATCATTCTGTTCAAGCGGCTACCCAAGCGACTTAACAGTTCATTGGTAATTGTCCCACTTGCTTCTGCAAGGTCATAGGCAGTGATTTCATACTGGCCTGATTTTCCTATGATGACAGCAATATCACTGCTTTTTACATCTGGTAAATCCGTAATATCGACGATCATTTGATCCATACAGATGCGTCCAATTATTGGTGCTTCGTATCCGTTTATCAATACTTTGCCATGATTGCACGACAGAGCGCGAGGAATGCCATCTGCGTATCCAATAGACAAAACTGCGATTTTCCTATCGCTTTCCGCGACATATTCCAGTCCATACCCTGCGCCCTCGCCGGTATGTAAATCCTTTGTAAGTGCGATGCGTGCTTTCAATGACAATACTGGGCGCAAAGCAATCGGGCAATCATCCAGATCCCTCCGATTACTTAAAACCCCATAGAGGGCAATGCCTACCCTTGCATAATCTCCTGCCAGCTCCGGGTATCGAAGTAATCCATAACTGGATAGCAGATGGGTCTTGCCACAGTTAAGGCCCCGATCATTCAAATTGCAGATTACTCGTTGAAACGCTTCTGCCTGTCTTAATGTAAAGGCCTTCTTTTCCACTGTCTTCTCATCAGCAACACACAAATGCGTAAAAATGCCCTCAATGGCAAGGTTTTTCATTTGAAATATGCTGGCGATTCTTTCTGGTTGATCTGCTGATATTCCCAAACGGTGCATACCGGTATCAATTTTCAAATGGACCTTGAGCTTTTTCCCGTAGGCGTTCAGAAGTCGTGCATAGGGCATATCAATGACGGTTTGTGTAAGCCGGTATTTTCTCAGAGAAGAAAATTGTTCCGGGTGAGTATAGCCCAGCACCAGAATTTCACCCTTGACGCCTCCACGCCGCAGCTCCATTCCTTCCGATACCGTAGCCACACAAAAAGACCGTATTCCGCTGTGGTTGAGTTCCTTTGCAATCAATACCGCACCGTGCCCATAAGCATTTGCTTTGACCGCTGGCATGAGGGTGCAGTTTTCCGTGAGAATAGACTGTAACTGATTGACATTATGGCGTAAAGTAGACAAATCCAGTTCTATCCACGCTCGTCCAGTTTGAAAAGGTCTGGACGGCCTAAGCCACAAGAGCAGCTGCGACAGAAAAAGACTGGACGCTAAGACCAGGAGAAAAAGGATGACCGTATTTTCCACCAACAGGCCAGTCAGACCAACTAACTTTGCCATTCCCCGAACCAACACAATGCACCATGGATGGATTAGGTACACAATTGCAGACAACTGCCGCAAATTGCGCCGCTCCCCTTGGTTTGCCTCAAGAAGCAAAGAGAATAGAAACACCATTAAGAATGGGTAAAACAAATACATACTATCGTGTCTTTGAATGCCGGAACTATGAAGCAAAAGCGCCTCCACAATCAATGCCACGAAAGAACATAGTAATCCGATTACAGCGACTTTACGGCGGAATATGATGCCTGCCGCTCCCAGCAGAAGGAACAGAGGTACATAAAAAAGTCCGTTTCGGGTATAGTCAAACACCAAAAATATGCCATTGTAAAAGGTCGCCAGCACCGGAACGCCTGATACGAGGCCGTAATAGCTTTCACCGCCCAGCCCGATTAGATACAATATCCCCGCTATGGGAATCGCGGCCTCCGGCTTGAAGCGGGTGAGGCAATAGGCAATCGGAGTACCCAGCAGGAGCGCGGGAAGATACCACAGGTGATAGAAACTTCCGTCAAATATCGCCCGGCGGAAAAAATCCAATGATAACTGACCGGCGTAATAATTCAAGGGCAGATACAGCAGAATGCTTACACCATAGAGCATAGCGGTTTTTTTTAAGAATTTTCCTGTGGCGCGCCAGTTTCCACGGGCCAGAAAATAACCGCTGACCATAATAAAGAACGGAACGGCTATCCGGCGCAAAACTGTCAGAAGCCAAAGAATTTCGCTATCCGTAGAACGAGTATGGACAGCTACCACAAGGATTGCGGCAATCAGGCGAAAATCGTCTAAAGCCGGGAATTTTTTTTCTTTCACATCGTTACCTCTCTGAAAAACGGGCTTCGATGCAGGTGATATTCTTCCAAAGTCCAGTTATGATCCACCATTATCTTCGCATGAGGTACGCCAACATAACGAAAGTGCCACGGCTCGTGCGCGATCCCAGTAATGGCCTCTTTTCCAGCTGGGTATCGTTCAATAAATCCGTAATCCGCAGCTAACTCTCGGAATGTCTGGCAAATTCCTTCATAGGGAAAGTTTGGGCGGAGAAAGTCAATATCCGGCTGTTTCAAGCCTAAATCAATGGCAAGCCCTGTTTGATGTTCGCTATGCCCAGGGCGGGCCACAAATTTATTTGTGAATTCTTCTCCGTTTTCCAAAAGCGATTGAAGATAAATTTCACGCTGTTCTTCCTGGGAACGCCAGCCACTTACTGCCGTGATATACCGCCAGCCGTCTAATTCTTCCATAAGTTGATTGAGAGCTGTGGCTGCACATTGCTCCAGCAGCACTTGTCCGCCGACTAATACCAATGAGCGCGGACTTAGAGATACTGGGTGCTGCTGGTTCACCAGCATTAGAGCCCTAAGTTGAGAAAAATCGATAATCATTTCCTCACCGCCAGTTCGATAAGGGAAGAAATGACTTGTTCAAAGGACATTCCGGCAGCCTTCATCATATTGGGATAACGGCTATGGGCTGTAAATCCGGGAATGGTGTTGACCTCATTGAAAACAAGTTTGCCATCCGGCGTTAAAAACTGATCCACACGGGCAAACCCCTGACAGTCCAGCGCCTGGTAAATCCGTTTGGCACTTTCCTTAATCTGCTCCCGCTGTTCTGCGGTCACACGGGCAGGTACATGAATGGTGGAAGTTTCCAGGGTGTACTTTTCTTTGAAGTTAAAGAACCCATTTGATAGCTCAATTTCGTCCGGTTCTCCCACAAGCAGCGCCTCGTTTCCCAATACGGCGCAGCCAACTTCAAAGCCGGGGATCGCTTCTTCCAAAATGATGTGGTCATCGTATTGAAATGCCAGTTCGACGGCAGCAGACAGCTGCTCACTTCCCGTAACCTTTGTGATGCCATAGGAAGAACCGGCCCTGACGGGCTTGATAAACAAAGGGTATCCCAGTGCATCTGCTTTCGCCCGCACGATATCGAGATTTGCACAGCGCTCCAGAACAATAGAATGTGGTATTGCCACCCCCGCAGCCTGCACCAGCTTGTGAGCGCGTTCTTTGTCCATGCACAAAGCTGAAGCCAGTACACCGCACCCCACAAGCGGAATGCCTGCCAATTCAAAAAGGCCCTGCACCGTCCCATCTTCTCCATTCTGACCGTGAAGGACGGGAAAGGCGGCGTCCAGATGAATTTTCTGCATATCCCCCCGCCCAAATACCAGGAGAGCCGGTTCGCTTCGGTTCGGCAGCACCACGGTGGGGGTGCAGATTTCCGGGTCAAACCAGGTGTCATTTTTGATATTTTCAATCGGCCCGGTGTAGGAATACCAGTCGCCCGTTTTTGATATGCCGACCATTACTGCTTCATACTTGTTGCTGTCCATATTCTGAAGCACAGCGGCTGCGGACTGGAGAGACACGCTATACTCCGGGGAACAGCCGCCAAACAAAACAGCGATTTTCAATCTTTTCATTGCTCTACCTGCCTTTCTGCCAAATATTCCTCCAAGCACAGCCCTTTTTCATACATCTCTGTGGCGGCCTCAACGCCAACATACCGATAATGCCATACTTCCTCGGCAACGCCCGTGATGTCGGTTTTATCTCCAGGGTAACGGAAGATAAAACCGTATTTGTAGCTGTTTTCTTGCAGCCAGAAATAAAGATCATAGGTGGCTCCGTTGATGTCCACGGCTAAACCAATTTGATGTTCACTGTATCCGGGAACAGATACCCATTGCTTTGCCAGTTCCTCCGCTTCGCTCTGGGAATTTCCCTCTTTGCGGTATCCAGCCACTTTGTCGTCATAGAGCTGCTGCTGCTTTTTCTGCGTGCGGTAACCGGATACGACCATAGGCAGTTGATCCCAATTTCCTTCCTTTGCTGCTTCCAACATCTCCATGAGAGGATCATAGATGCGTTCATCTACTTTCTCACCGCTGGGCACCTCTACCAGTTTTGGCTCGTAGTTTTCGGGGATCGCGTTTTCATAGTTTACCAACACCAAGTTCCAGTCGGTGTCATCATTTGCTGTCTGCGTGTTTTGGGGTGAGCTTTCATCCAAAAGGCCAACTTGCACATCATCAGGCCCCTGCGTTGTGGTGTCGTTTACTTGGGAATTTTCAGGCGATTCTTTATCTCCAAACACTGTGAACGCATTTACACAAACAGCCACGACCAGAATGACTGTGGCAATACTTCCCCAAGGAAAGCGCCTCCGCCGCTTCTTTTGCCTCCGGCGATGACCTTCATTGGGAACAGGCAGCATTTTTTCTTCCATCATATAAAGCCTCCTTTCTGAAGGGGAACAAAAGCGCCCCTGTCAGCATTTATTGTACTGAACAGCGGCGCTTGGAACTTTAATATAAAGTTGTTTATTTCCTAAGAAAATCCTAATGTAAAGGGGAGATTTTACTTATAATCTAATCTCATTCCTATATAGTAGCAAAAAATCTTCTGCTTTTTCCGCAGAGGCAGTAGGCACGGAAAAATCTGTGTCAGTCGTATCCTTCCCATCATTTCGCTCCTTTCGGTGATTTGTTTCATAAAAGAGCAAATCCATGCTCCT
>JAUNPJ010000012.1 GCA_030536755.1 Eubacteriales bacterium
TAGAACACTAGCCTTCCAAGCTAGATACGTGGGTTCGATTCCCATCACCCGCTCTTGCTTTGAGAATAATCAAAGCGGATGTGTCTGTAGCTCAGTTGGATAGAGCAACGGCCTTCTAAGCCGTGGGTCGGGGGTTCGAATCCCTCCAGACACGCTATGGTGGGTATAGCGCAGTTGGTTAGCGCGCCAGATTGTGGCTCTGGAGGCCAAGGGTTCGAATCCCTTTATCCACCTTTCCAGTTTATGGGTCTCCAGTATAAAGGGCTATCGCCAAGCGGTAAGGCACAGCACTTTGACTGCTGCACTCGCTGGTTCGAATCCAGCTAGCCCTGTTTCTTAGGCAGTTGGATTGTTAAAACAGAATATGGAGCATTAGCTCAGTCGGTAGAGCACTTGACTTTTAATCAAGTTGTCCGGGGTTCGAATCCCCGATGCTTCACGAAAAGAACAGCATTTTCAAGAGATTGGAGATGCTGTTCTTTGGTTACACAGTTTATTTTTTGATTACATATTCATGTAATGTGGCACTTTCGTGGCAAAGGAGAAAATTATGGGGTATCATATTTTGGCGGTCAATCCAGGCTCAACATCTACCAAAATAGCTGTTTATGAGGGAAAACAGGAGAAATTTGCGGTGAATATCAACCATCCGGCAGAAGATCTGGATGTGTTTGAGGGAATCAATGAACAATTTTCATTTCGTAAGGAAACAATTTTGAATGCTCTGAAAGAGCGGGATTATGATGTTAAACAGCTTTCGGCTGTCGTTGGAAGAGGTGGGCAGCTGCCGCCTGTGAAATCTGGTGGCTATCTTGTAAATCAGGCGATGAAAAGGAGAATCATAGAGGGACCTATTGTATCTCATGCGTCGAACCTCGGAGCGCTGTTGGCAGATGCGATTGCAGCACCGCTTGGAATCCCGGCTTATATTTATGATGCTGTTTCCGCAGATGAATTGAAACCGGTGGCTCGTGTCATTGGTATTTCGGAGATTAAACGACAGAGCTTCTGCCATGTGTTAAACAGCAAAGCGATGTGCAGAAAGGCTGCAGAGGCTGCCGGAAAGCGCTATGAAGATATGAATTATATTGTGGCGCATCTGGGCGGAGGAATTTCGGTCAGTGCTCATGAGAAAGGAAAAATCGTTGATGTGATTACCGATGACGGAGGCCCTTTTTCGCCGGAACGTTCCGGAAGTATACCTCTGATCTATATTGTGGATATGTGTTACAGCGGATTATATAATAAACGTGAAATCTTGAAGAAACTGCGCGGAATGGGCGGTATGAAGGCTCTTCTTGGCACACCGGACTGTCGTGAAATCGAGAAAATGATTGCGGATGGGGATGAAAAGGCCAAACTGGTTTACGAGGCGCAGGCATATCAGATTGCAAAGGGAATCGGCGAGCTGGCACCGACTTTTGAAAACAAACTGGATGGAATCATTTTGACTGGAGGAATTGCGTATTCAAAGATGCTTACCGGAATGATCAAAAAGCGGGTAGAATTTATGGCTCCGGTTTTGATCATGCCGGGAGAAAATGAACTGGAATCTCTTGCATGGGGTGCGCTTCGCATTTTGAATGGAGAAGAGAAAGCGCATACATATCGGGAACCAAGAAAACCAAAGATAAAATATTAGAAAAACAGGGGCTATGCGTCCCTGTTTTCTAATGCGATGGAAAGAGAATGTGCCAAGTGCTCTTTCATTTTTTGTTGTGCTTCTGTAATTTTATGAGCTGTGATCAATTGATAAATTTCTTCATGCTCTTTTTGGATTTTTTCCTGATATTCTGGTTTCTGTTCGTAGCTGGCCGACATGATGGTAAGCTGTCCACGCATTTTTTCAGCGGAAGACTGAAGCCTTTTGTTGCCGCAGTAATTGTAGGCGATCAGATGAAAACTGTCAGAACACAGGATCCAGTTTTTTGTATCCTGAATCTGTAAGTACTTTTGAGAATCTGTAATGTTGTCCGTCATATCTTTCAGCATGGCTTCATAATTGCCGTTGTCATATGCATATCCGATTGCGATGCTGTCCAAATCGCCAATAAACTGATAGATTTCTTCCAGATCACCTTTCGTAAGTTCTACCACACGAATGCCCACGTTTGAATAATAAGTGACAAGGCTATCTTCTGTAAGGCGTGTCAATGCTTCTCGAATGGGAGTAGAACTGACCTGAAAACGTTCCTGAAGAAATTTTAGTGTCAGCTTTTCACCCGGTTTTATGGTGCCCTGAATGATATCTTCTTTTAATATATCATAAATCTGACTGGACAGAGTGCTTTTTACTAAATGACCCATAGTGTGTTCCCTCTTTAATTTTTATGATTAAAAACAGTTTATCACATTCTTGGAATGAAAGCAATTTTTATATATTTTGCATTTTGCAAAATGTTTATTGCGTAATCTTTAAGACTTTAGTATAATAAAGGAAAATCTTTATATGAGAAGGCATCGGATTATTGGGTTACTCAGGCGAGAAAGATGCAAATGAAATAAGATCAGGAGGAATTTGTAATGGGATATCAGTGGCCTTACGCAAATGAAGTAGGCGAAACAGAGCAGGCATCTTGTGATGTACTGGTTCTTGGCGGCGGGCTGGCAGGCTGTTATGCGGCAATCGCAGCTGCCAGAAAAGGAAAATCGGTTATTCTGGTGGAAAAGGGTGCCACGGTAAGAAGTGGATCTGCTGGAAGTGGATTTGATCATTGGGAATCTGCCTGTACCAATCCCTGTTCGAAAGTGACTGCAAAGGAAATTGCAGAAGCCTATATTGACGAACAGGATCATTACAGCAATGGAATTGCCCATTATATTGAGTGCAGGGAAGGATATGACCGTCTTCTTGATATGGAATCTTTTGGCGGAAAAATTCGTGATACGGAAGATGAGTTTAAAGGTGCGGAATTTCGGGATGATCAGACAAAGCTGATGTTCGCATATGATTATGAAAACAAGTTTACTTTGCGTGTCTGGGGATCGACGTTCAAGCCTGCTCTTTACAGAGAATTGCTTCGGCTTGGCGTGAAAGTGTATGACAGAACAGAGGCTACAATGCTTCTGACAGAAGTAAAGAATGGAAAGAAACGGGGGATTGGCGCCTGTGGAATGAATGTACATACAGGAAAATTTCATACGTTTCTTGCCAAATCTACCATTTTGACGATGTCAAGACCTGCCAGAGTCTGGCTGTTTAATCCGGACCTGATGGGACTTTGTGAGTTTCGTCCTCCTCAGAGTATCGGAAGTGGTCACGCTATGGGATATCGTGCCGGTGTGGAATTTACGATGATGGAGAAATCAGTGAAAGGTGAGTTTTCTGCGGCCGGAAAAAGTTATCCTCCTTATGGTGCCGGAAATAACCACAATACCTGGTATGCAGCAACCATGGTAGATGCCAGAGGTGTGGAGATTCCTTATGTGGATAGAGACGGCAGGGAGCTGAAAACAGTTTCCGAACGCTATTATCCGGCTAAAGGACAGAAGTTCTTTCTGAAGGGAGGCGTCATTGATAATCCAAAATATGAATACCGCGGACCGGAGACTCTGGAATTTGAAGAGTTGATGAAAAGAGGATATCAGCTTCCGTTCTATGCGGATTTGAGCAAAATGCCGGAGATGGAGCGAAAAGTAATCTGGGGCATGATGGTAGGAGAAGAGGGAAAGACAAAAATTCCGATTCTGGACAATTACACCAAACGTGGATTTGATCCCCAAAAGCATATTCTGCAAAGCTATGGAACAGGATGGCAGTCGGCATCGTTCCTTTCGCAGGAGCGGCAGCTTTTTGGTGCACCAGGAGGAATTTTAAATGACTGGGATCTGAAGACAAATATTGATGGGATTTATGCCGCCGGCGATCAGCTTTATGCATCGGATTGCTGTGGATTTGCAGCGGCTACAGGCTATTATGCCGGACGAAAGGCTGCGGATCATGCCGGTGAAGTCGAATATGGAACTGTATCCGAGGAAGAAATCAAAAAAGAGATGGAACGGCTTTATGCACCGTTGTATGTGGAAAATGGAATGGACTGGCGCGAATTGAATATGGCCATGTCGAAGGCAATGCAGACCTATTGCGGCGGTATCAAGTGCAAAGATCTTCTTTTAGAAGGACTGGATCTGATGGAGAGTTATGAGAAAGAATTTGTGCCGAAGCTGGGTGCACAGAATCCCCATGAGCTGATGCGTATTCATGAAGTTCTGGATATCCTTGAAGTCTCCAAGATGATTCTCAATGCCTGCCTGCTGCGTGAATCGAGTTCGGCGCAGCTTTGCTTTGAGAGAAGTGATTTCCCTGAGATGGACCCCGAGAAAGACCGGTATTTTATTACGATCTATCAGGAGGATGGACAGGTGAAATCCCGTCGGGTACCCCTGAATTATTACGGGGATGATGTAGAAGCAGAGTATGAAAAGCGGAATCAGGATTATATTGGAGGTGAACGGTCATGAAAAAAGTAGAATTTCAAGCTTCTGTCGTGACCTGCAGTGCGAGGCCGATTGTTTATAACGAGGAAATCTGTATTGGATGCAACCGTTGTGCTCAGGTATGTCAGGTGGATATTCTGGTCCCCAGTATGGAGAAAGGAAAAACTCCGATCGTGATGTATCCGGGAGAATGTTATTACTGCGGAAGCTGTGTGATGGAATGCCCGAGAGAAGGTGCCATTACTTTGCAGCATCCGGTGATGAATCAGGCAAAATTTATACCAGTAAAAACAAGTGAAGAATAAGGGAAAATAATAAAATATTGAAAGTATTCGCAACTTCGTATAGAATAAAATCAAAAGATGAATTTTACAGAAGGGCGAAAAGTGAACTATTTAACAGTAAAAGAAACGGCAGAGAAGTGGGGCGTATCTGCAAGGCGTGTCCATCAATACTGCAAAGACGAACGGATTCCAGGTACAAAGCGGCTGGGAAATGCATGGGCAATTCCTGAGAATGCCGCAAAGCCACAGGATCCGAGGAGCAGAAAAAAGAAAGAAAAGATACAGAGCGGAGAGAAAACAGCAAAACGGGTAGGCGCGGTGATTGCGGCTGCAGGCGTTGTGGATGAAGAAAAAGATATATCCCCGCTGATGTATCTTGGAAAAATTTCCATTATCCGGCGAATGATTTTAATTTTTCAGCAGGTGCGGATATTTCCGATTGTCGTGATTACGGGATATCAGGCGTTGGAGGTAGAACAACATCTTTCCAATTATGGTGTTATTTTTTTGAAAAATGAAAACTACAAAACAACAGATAAACTGGAGTCTGCAAAGCTGGGCTTTCGTTTCCTTGAAGATAAGTGCGACAAAATCTTTTTTACTTCGGTGAACGTTCCCATGTTTACGGCGGAAACGTTGGGTAAAATGTTAGAGGAAGATGGAAAGATTGTGATTCCCTCTTTTCGGGGAAAAAGTGGTCATCCTGTTTTGATGAGTCGGGAAGTTCTGCAAAAAGTGAATTCTTATCAGGGAGAAGGCGGTGTGCGCGGAGCAATCGACAGCAGTGGCTTTCAGAGACAGTTTCTTGATGTGGAAGATGAAGGCGTTCTTTTGATCAGTGATTCTATGGAACATATTGATGATTTGGTTGAGAATCATAATGCCCGTCTTCTTCATCCTTTTGTGAAGATTCAGATTGAGCGTGAAGGCATTGTGTTTGATGGCCGGGCAAAATTACTGCTTCTTCTGATTCAGGAGACAAAATCTGTGCAGACTGCATGCAGGCAGATTGCCATGTCCAGAGGAAAGGCATGGGATATGATCAATCAGATGGAAGAGGAACTGGGATTTGCCGTTGTGACCCGCAGACAGGGTGGAAGCCACGGAGGTAAGACAGAACTGACAACAAAGGGAAAAGAGTTTCTTAGGGCTTTCCAGGAATATGAGAATGTGGTAAGAAATTATGCATCAGAACAATTTCGGCTGAAATTTGGAGATCTGAAGTAGCTTCAAATACTTATAACAAAGTATTTGAGGCTTTTTTCATGCACATTTATAATAGGTTTATCAGAAAAAAACGGATGTAAAACATATATGTGGTAAAAATGGAGGGAAAATATGTTTGAATTAAATGTAAATGGAAAGCTGGTACAGTGTGAAACAGATAAGAAACTGTTATCTTTTCTGAGAGATGATCTGAAAATTACATCTGCAAAAGATGGCTGCAGTGAAGGTGCCTGCGGAACGTGTACCATTCTGGTAGATGGAAAAGCGGTGAAAGCGTGTGTACAGAAGGTTTCCAAATTTGTGGGGAAGAAAATTCTGACGGTGGAAGGCTTTGAGGAACATGAGCGTGCAGTCTATGAGTACTGTTTTGGTGCTGCCGGTGCGGTGCAGTGTGGATTTTGTATCCCGGGCATGGTAATTTGCGCAAAGGCATTACTGGACGTCAATCCAGATCCGACATCTGCCGATGTGAAAAAGGCGATTCGCGGAAATATTTGCCGCTGTACCGGATACAAAAAAATCGAAGAGGCCATTTTGATGGCAGGAAAATTTTTCAGAGAAAATCTGGAGATTCCAAAGCTTCCGGATGAATTGCATATGAATGAACACTTTAACAGACCGGATGCAGCTGAAAAGGTCAACGGTACCGGAAAATATGTGGATGATATGGAGTTTCCGGGAATGATTTATGCAAAAGCAGTCCGTTCCAAATATCCGCGTGCGATTATCAATAAAATTGATATCAGCAAGGCGTTAGGGCATCCGGATTGCGTGAGAATTTTGCTTAAGATTGATGTGCCGGATAATGTGATCGGACATATGAAAAAGGACTGGGATGTCATGCTGGGCGAAGGAGATACCACGCGTTATGTGGGCGACTGTCTTGCTCTGGTAGCGACAAACAACAAGGAGACACTGGATGAAGTGGTGAATCTTGTGGAAGTCGATTATACAGAATTACAGCCGGTTACGACACCGCAGGATGCTCTGAGGGGCGACGCGCCTTTGATTCACGAAGATGGCAATATTATGAGCAGATCTACTCTGGTGCAGGGAAATGTCAAGGAGGCATTGGCGAACTCGAAGTATGTGGTAACCAGAAAATATAAAACCCCGCATCAGGAACATGCCTTTATGGAACCGGAATGTGCCATTGCAGTTCCGGAGGGAGAAGACGGACTTTTGCTCTATACAGGAAGTCAGTCGGTTTATGATGAACAGCGTGAAATTGCCATGATGCTGAAAATTCCAAAGGAAAAAGTACACAGTCATGCCATGCTTGTCGGAGGAGGCTTTGGCGGCAAGGAGGATATGAGCGTCCAGCATCATGCGGCACTTATGGCGTGGTATACAAAGAAGCCGGTAAAAGTGAAATTTTCCCGCCAGGAAAGCCTGGCTTATCACACAAAACGCCATCCGATGGAAATCGAGATTACGACGGGCTGTGATGAAAATGGTATTTTAACAGGAATGAAGGCGGTGATCATTGCCGATACGGGTGCGTATGCATCACTGGGAGGTCCAGTGCTTGACAGAGCCTGTACACATGCTGCGGGACCGTATAATTATCAGAATGTGGATATTCTTGGTATGTCTGTGTACACCAACAATATGGTATCAGGAGCCTTCCGTGGATTTGGAGCAGCACAGAGTAATTTCGCGATGGAGAATAACCTGAATCTTCTGGCAGAGAAGGTTGGAATTTCTCCATGGGAAATCCGCTACCGTAATGCAATCCGTCCCGGACAGATTCTTCCGAATGGGCAGGTGGCAGATGAGAGTACCGGAGCAGCAGAATGTCTGGAAGCTGTAAAAGAAATTTATGAGTCGAATCCGCGTGCAGGAATTGCGCTTGGATGGAAAAACAGCGGAAAAGGCGTTGGCATCGTGGACAGCGGACGCTGTAAATTACAGATACAACATGGAAAAGTTCATGTGTTGACTTCCGCTGCCTGCATGGGACAAGGAATTGCCATTATGTGTGAGACGATTTTATGTGAAGAGGCGGGGATTTCCCCACAGTTGGTAGTGCATGAGCAGGCAGATACAAGAATTACACCAGATTCAGGAACAAGTACGGCTTCCAGACAGACGGTTGTTACCGGTGAAGCAGTGCGAAGAGCTGCTGCTATGTTAAAAGCTGATCTGGAAGAAGGAAAAACACTGGAAGAACTGGACGGTAAAGAGTATTTTGGCGAGTATCATCCAATCACAGATGGACTGACTTCTACAACGGCAAATCCGATTCGTCATGTCAGCTACAGCTACGGTGTACAGGTGGTACTTCCAAATGAAGAAGGAAAAATTGAAAAAGTAGTGGCTGCTTATGATGTTGGAACGCCTGTCAATATCCAGTCCGTAGAAGGACAGATTGAGGGCGGAATGGTCATGGGACTTGGTTATGCTCTGACAGAAGACTTTAAATGTGTGGACGGATACTGTAAAACCAAGCTTGGAACTTTGGGACTGATGCGTGCAACTGATGTGCCGGAGCTGGAAGTAAAACTGGTGCAGGGACCTGGAAAAATCCCGCTGGCATTTGGTGCAAAAGGTTGTGGAGAACTCTGTATGATTCCGACAGGAGCGGCATGCGCTCACGCATACTATCGCATGGATGGAAAATTGAGAACTTCCATGCCATTGCAGGATACCTATTACAAAAAAAGTAAAAAATAAATCTTTACAATTCCGCCGGAATACGTTATGATAGATGACGTATCTCGTGCGGATATGGCGGAATTGGCAGACGCGCCAGATTTAGGTTCTGGTGTCTACGACGTGCAGGTTCAAGTCCTGTTATCCGCAGAATAAAGCTGGAAAGCCTGGAAACAGGCACTTTCCAGAATCAGAATGAGGGTTCTTCCCATATGGGAAGGACTCTTTTTTTGTGATTTGACATCAATGCTGACATCAACAAGTAGTAGTTGGAAGCGATAGCACCTAAAATTTGCAGGAGGCGTCTATGAAGAAAAAGGTGGCAATCGGACTTCAAAATTTTGAAGAGTTGATTCAAAAAGATTATTATTATATTGACAAGACAGATTTTATCAGGGAATGGTGGGAATGTGGAGATAGTGTCACGTTAATTACCCGTCCGCGTCGTTTTGGAAAGACACTGAATATGAGTATGGTGGAAGCATTCTTTTCGGTGAAATATGCGGACAGAGGAGAGTTGTTTGAGGGGCTTTCCATTTGGGAAGAGGAAGAATATCAAAAAATACAGGGAACTTATCCGGTTATCAGTTTGTCCTTTGCGAATGTGAAAGAGAAGGAGTATAAGACTACTCGAAAAAAAATCTGTCAGTTAATCGAAGAGCTGTATTCGGATCATTCGTATTTGCTTGATAGTCCGCTTCTTCGGGAGGGAGATAAGAGATTTTTCAAAAGAGTTTCTGTAGATATGGATGATGTGGATGCAACAATGGCCATTCATTATCTGACAAAATTTTTATACCTTTATTATGGGAAAAAGGTCATCATTCTTTTAGATGAATATGATACACCCATGCAGGAAGCCTATGTGGACGGATATTGGGATGAGTTGGTATCTTTTACGAGAAGTCTGTTTAATGCCACATTTAAGACCAATCCATGGCTGGAGCGCGGCATGATGACGGGAATTACAAGAGTCAGCAGAGAATCTATTTTTTCGGATTTAAATAATCTGGAAGTGGTAACGACAACGTCTAACAAGTATATGGATTCGTTTGGGTTCACAGAGCAGGAAGTCTTTGCGGCATTGGATGAATTCGGATTGGGAGAAAAGAAAGAAGAAGTACGGAAATGGTATGATGGATTTATTTTTGGGGATCATAAGGATATTTACAATCCCTGGTCTATTTTGCATTTCTTAAATAAGGGAAAAGTAGCGGATTATTGGGCAAATACGAGTTCTAATGCGCTGGTGAGCAAACTGATTCAGGAAGGAAAGTGATAGAAAACCTCTCATTTCTGAGAGGTTTTTAGTTTGCAATTTCGAAATAAGTGTGATACCATAACCATGTTAAAAAAAGATTCAATACGATTCCGGTCAATTCAGACAAGCTTCCACAATTTTTGATAGATAGAGAAAAGAGGTATATATTATGAGAGAAAGATATGAAACATTATCTCTGGCAACTTTGCGTGATTTGGCAAAGGCAAGAGGATTAAAGGGAATTAGTACACTGAAAAAAGCGGAACTGATTGATATGATGGTAGAGGCGGATATGAAGGAAAAAGAGGAAGAAGAATCCAAAGAAACACAGGAGATGAAAGAAGAACAGGAAGTAAAAGAGAAGAATGATCAGGGAAAAACAGTGGATCCTGCCAGAGTGCAGGAATTCAAAGATGCCAAATCTCCTGTGGATACAGCACAGCTCGACAGCGGACTGAAAGCCAATGGCATTCTTGAAGTAATGCCGGATGGCTATGGATTTATCCGCAGCGAGAATTATCTGCCGGGTGAGAACGATATCTATGTATCACCTTCTCAGATCCGGCGCTTTAATCTAAAGACAGGAGATGTTCTCCAGGGAAATATCCGTGTGAAGACGCAGTCAGAGAAATTTTCCGCTTTGCTGTATGTCACTTCTGTCAATGGCCGTCATCCAAATGAGAGTGTGAAACGTTTTAATTTTGAGGATATGACACCTGTTTTTCCGAACGAGCGTGTCGTGTTGGAGCGTCCGGGCGGAAGCATGGCGATGAGAATTGTAGATCTGATCAGTCCGATCGGAAAAGGTCAGCGTGGCATGATCGTATCTCCTCCAAAGGCAGGTAAGACAACCTTACTCAAAGATGTAGCAAAATCTCTGCTGCGCAACAATCCGCAGATGCATTTACTGATTCTGCTTATTGATGAGCGCCCGGAAGAAGTAACCGATATGAAGGAAGCGATTGTCGGAAAAAATGTAGAAGTCATCTATTCTACATTTGATGAATTGCCGGAACATCATAAACGTGTATCGGAGATGGTGATTGAACGCGCCAAACGTCTGGTAGAGCATAAAGAAGATGTTGTGATCCTTCTGGACAGCATTACACGTCTGGCGAGAGCCTACAATCTGATTGTACCGCCAAGCGGACGTACTTTATCGGGTGGTCTCGACCCGGCAGCGCTGCATATGCCAAAACGATTTTTCGGTGCAGCCAGAAACATGCGTGAGGGAGGAAGCCTTACCATTCTGGCGACAGCCCTGGTAGATACAGGAAGTAAGATGGACGATGTGGTTTATGAAGAGTTTAAGGGGACCGGCAATATGGAACTTGTGCTGGATAGAAAACTGCAGGAAAAGAGAGTCTTCCCTGCGATAGACATTGTAAAATCGGGAACCAGAAGAGAAGATCTTCTGCTGAACAGTCAGGAGCAGGAAGCTGTATATCATATGAGAAAAGCTTTAAATGGAATGAAGGCGGATGATGCCATTGAACAGATTCTCAACATGTTTTCCAGAACAAAGAACAATCAGGAATTTGTCCAGATGATCAAAAGACAAAAATTGTTTTAGGACTTGCATTTTTTCTGTTTCTGTGATACAATTTGAAAGCTGTTTAAATTTGATAGTCATATCAAGACGTATATAGAACATTATGATAGAAGAGGTGAAAGAAATGAAAGAAGGAATCCATCCAGTATACCATCAGGCTACTGTAACCTGCAACTGCGGTAATACATTCGTTACAGGTTCTACAAAAGAAGAAATCCACGTAGAAATCTGTTCTAAATGTCATCCGTTCTATACAGGTCAGCAGAAAGCTGCTCAGGCTCGTGGACGTATTGACAAGTTCAATAAGAAATACGGTCTTAAATAAGAATTTGTGCATATGGTAAGAGAGGATCAGGTTGAGGTTAGGAAGAATAATCTCAACCTTTTCTTGTAATAAAGGAGTTTATTTATGAAATCATCAAATATTGGCGGACAGGCAGTCATGGAAGGCATCATGATGCGCCATGGCGATGTGTATTCCGTAGGAGTCAGAAAGCCAAACGGTGAGATTGAGGTGAAAGTCGAGGAGTATAAAAGTGTTTTCGGAAAACACAAGTGGATGAAACGGCCGATGCTTCGAGGTGTTGTCAGTTTCGTGGATTCCCTTGTTGTGGGAATACGCTGTCTGATGTATTCTGCCACATTTTTCGAGGATGAGGAAGAAGAACAGGCACTTACCCCGGAGGAAGAAGCTGCAAAGCAGGCAAAAGAAGAGCGGGAGAATAAATGGATGATGTATGGAACGGTTGCGCTGTCCATCGTGATGACCGTGGGTCTGTTTATGATTCTGCCATATTATCTGGCGGGGCTGCTTCGGAACATCACCGATTCGGAGACACTCATCGCACTTGCAGAAGCACTCGTGCGAATTTTCATTTTTCTGATCTATCTTCTTCTGATTTCCAGAATGAAAGATATTCAGAGAACATTTATGTACCATGGAGCTGAGCATAAATGCATCAACTGTGTGGAAAACGGTATGGAGCTGACCGTAGAAAATGTTATGAAAAGTTCCAGACAGCACAAACGCTGCGGAACCAGTTTCCTGATGTTTGTGGTCGTGATCAGTGTAATCTTTTACCTGTTTATCAGTCTGATCCCGTTTCAGGCACACTGGATGAAGGTTGCGCTTCGTCTGGCACTGGTTCCGGTAATTGCAGGCGTTGCCTATGAGATCATTCGCCTTGCCGGCTCCAGTGACAATAAATGTGTGATGCTTCTGAGCAAGCCGGGACTGGCACTGCAGAAGCTGACGACGAAGGAACCGGATGAAAGCATGGCAGAGGTGGCGATTGCGGCAGTGGAAGCCGTTTTTGACTGGCGTGCTTATCTTGCGGGCGAGGAAGATACCTCCGTGTCCTGTTGCGCAGACTGTACGGAGGAATGCAGGCAATGAGCACATATGTAGATTTGCTGTCGCATGGAAGACAGTATTTGCAGCAGCGTCATATTTTAGATGCAGAACTGGATGCCTGGTATCTGCTGGAATATGTCATTGGTCATGACAGAAGCTGGTATTTTCTTCATATGAAGGAGCAGGTGCCGTCTGCTGTTGAAGATACATATGAAAGCCTTTTGCGGCATCGAGGCGCACACAGGCCATTGCAGCAGATCACCGGGAAGGCTTATTTTATGGGCCTGGAATTTATGGTAAATGAGCATGTGCTGATTCCGCGTCAGGATACAGAAATACTCGTGGAGGAAGCATTAAAGCGAATGAGTGAACATGCAAGAATTCTGGATTTGTGTACAGGTTCGGGTTGTATTTTGCTCAGTCTTTTATATAATAAAAATAAGGCAGAAGGAATTGGAATTGATATCTCAAAAGAGGCACTAAAGGTCGCCAGACAAAACAGCTGCGAGTTGAATATTTCTGCGGAATTTGTGCAGAGTGATCTGTTTGAAAAAGCAGACGGAACTTTTGACCTTATCGTTTCCAATCCACCTTACATACCGGCGAAAGTGATTGCAGGACTTATGGAGGAAGTCAGGGATTATGAGCCTCATCTTGCATTGGATGGCGGGGAAGACGGACTTGATTTTTATCGGAAAATTGTGGCACAGGCAGGCGCATATCTGAATCCCGGGGGCTGGCTGATCATGGAAATCGGACAGGAACAGGGAGAGGATCTGCGGCAGATGCTTTCATATGCCGGTTATGAAGAAATTGAAGTTGTTCAGGATCTGGCAGGTCTGGATCGAGTAGTATTAGGAAGAATGCACCAGGAGGAGATTCATGTTTGATAAATTAGAGGATCTGTTGATCCGTTTTGAGGAAGTATTGAGTGAACTGGGTGAACCTGATGTGGCAAGCAATCAGGAGCGCTTTCAGAAATTAATGAAGGAGCAGGCTGAACTTCAGCCAATCGTAGATGCTTATAAAGAGTATAAGAAAAGCAAAGAGACCATTGAGGACAGCCTTGCCATGCTGGAAGAAGAAAATGATGAAGAAATGAGAGAGATGCTCAAGGAAGAACTGTCTGATGCCAAGAAGCGGGTAGAGGAACTGGAGCATGAGCTGAAGATTCTTCTTCTTCCAAAAGACCCGAATGACAACAAAAACGTAATCGTTGAGATTCGTGCCGGTGCAGGCGGGGATGAGGCTGCGCTGTTTGCAGCGGAGATTTACCGTATGTATGTAAAATATGCAGAGAGTCAGCGCTGGAAGACGGAGATGCTCAGTCTCAATGAGAATGGAATCGGCGGATTTAAAGAAGTTACCTTTATGATCAACGGACAGGGTGCATATTCCAAGCTGAAATATGAAAGCGGCGTGCACCGTGTACAGCGTGTGCCGGAGACGGAGTCAGGCGGACGTATCCATACTTCTACGATTACAGTTGCGATTATGCCGGAAGCAGAGGAAATTGATTTCCATCTTGATATGAATGACTGTAAATTTGATGTATTCCGTGCATCCGGAAACGGTGGACAGTGTGTCAATACCACAGACTCTGCAGTTCGACTGACACATATTCCGACCGGTATTGTGATTTCCTGTCAGGATGAGAAATCACAGCTCAAAAATAAAGACAAAGCGCTCAAAGTACTGCGCTCCAGACTGTATGAGATGGAATTGGAAAAACAGCATGATGCAGAAGCAGAGGCACGAAGAAGCCAGGTTGGAACAGGAGATCGTTCGGAGAAAATCCGTACCTACAATTTCCCGCAGGGACGTGTGACTGATCATAGAATCAAACTGACGCTGCATCGTCTCGACTCCATTATGAATGGAGATATTGGAGAGATTATCGACAATCTGATTGCTGCTGACCAGGCAGCAAAACTGAGTAACCTGCAGGATGAAGCATAATCGCTATAGTGTTTGGGAGGAACAAAAGAAATGAAAAAAACGGCATTGGTCATTATGGCTGCTGGTATTGGAAGCAGATTCGGAAAAGGAATTAAGCAGTTGGAGCCGGTAGGTCCAAATGGAGAGATTATTATGGATTATTCCATTTGCGATGCACTGGAGGCCGGTTTCAATAAAGTGGTGTTTATTATCCGCAGGGATTTGGAGGAAGATTTCAAAGAGATTATCGGAAAGCGCATCGAGAAGATCACGGAAGTGAAATATGCTTTTCAGGAGAGAGAGGATCTTCCGGAAGGATTTACCTGTCCTGCGGACAGAACAAAGCCATGGGGAACCGGACAGGCTGTTCTGGCATGCAGAGAACTTCTGGATGAGCCTTTTGTGGTCATCAATGCTGACGATTATTATGGAAAAGAGGCTTTTTTCAAAGTACATGAGTATCTTGTGCAGGAACGCTGTGAAGGGGAGAAACTTCAGATCTGCATGGCAGGATTTATTCTCGGCAATACCCTCAGTGACAATGGTTCCGTGACAAGAGGCGTCTGCCATGTCAATGCAAAGGGACAGCTGACAGGTGTCACGGAGACACACAACATTGTGAAGACACCGGATGGCGCCGCTGTGGAGGAAGAAGACGGAAGTTTGGCTCCTCTGGATGTGAAATCACTGGTATCTATGAATATGTGGGGATTGACACCGGCTTTTATGAAAACTCTGGAGAGTGGATTTGCAGAATTTTTGGCCAATATAAAAGAAGGAGATCTTAAGGCGGAATATCTGCTCCCAACAATTGTGGATAAGCTGATTCAGGAAGAAAAGGCTGATGTGACTGTACTGAAAACACATGATACCTGGTTTGGCGTTACTTATCAGGAAGATAAATATGCAGTGAAGGCTGCTTTTGAAGAATTGATTCAGAAAGGTGTGTATACAAGTCCGTTGTATGCAGACTGATTCAGGAAGGAGAATAACAACAATGGGTAAATATTTTGGAACAGACGGTTTTCGCGGTGAGGCGAATGTAGTATTGACAGTAGAGCATGCGTTTAAGGTAGGACGCTATCTTGGCTGGTATTTCGGCAAAGAAAAAAAGGCTCAGGTGGTCATTGGAAAAGATACCAGAAGAAGCAGTTATATGTACGAATATGCTCTGGTAGCCGGTCTGACAGCGTCAGGTGCCGATGCATATCTTCTTCATGTTACCACGACACCAAGTGTCTCCTATGTTGTAAGAACCGATAATTTTGATTGCGGAATCATGATTTCTGCAAGCCATAATCCTTATTATGACAATGGAATTAAAATCATCAACAGCAATGGACAAAAGGTAGAGGCGGAGCTGGAATACCAGATTGAAGAATATATTGACGGAAAAATTCCGGAGCTTCCTCTCGCGACAAAGGAAAACATTGGACGTACCGTGGATTATGTAGCAGGCCGTAATCGGTATATCGGATATCTGATTTCCATTCCTGCGCACTCTTTTAAAAACATCAAAGTGGGACTGGATTGTGCCAACGGAAGTTCTTCTTCCATTGCAAAGAGTGTGTTTGATGCGTTGCGGGCAAAAACGTATGTAATCAACAATGAGCCGGATGGAACCAACATCAATACCAATTGCGGTTCCACGCATATCGAAGTGCTGCAGAAATATGTAAAGGAAAATGGTCTGGATGTGGGCTTTGCCTTTGATGGCGATGCAGACCGCTGTATTGCAGTAGACCATGAAGGCCAGGTGATCGATGGAGACCTGATCATGTATATCTGCGGAAAATATATGAAAGAGCAGGGAAAACTGCGCAACGATACTGTTGTTACCACTGTGATGTCAAACCTTGGTCTGTACAAAGCGCTGGAGCGTGAGGGCATGCGTTATGAACAGACAGCAGTAGGTGATAAATATGTATGTGAGAATATGATGAACAATGGATACAGCCTGGGCGGAGAGCAGTCCGGACATATCATTTTCTCACGCCATGCATCTACCGGAGACGGAATCTTGACTTCTCTGATGCTGATGGAAGCTATTGTGGAGAAAAAGACAGATCTGCATACACTGGCGAGTGAAGTGAAGATTTATCCGCAGCTTTTGAAAAATGTAAGAGTTTCTGATAAGAAAACTGCCAGAGAAAATCCAAAAGTTGTGGAAATCGTGGAGCAGGTGGGACGTGATCTGGGATCTGATGGCCGTATTCTTGTGCGCGAAAGTGGTACAGAGCCGGTAATCCGTGTGATGGTAGAAGCATCTACTGATCAGATCTGCAAAGATCAGGTTGCACGTGTGGTAAAGGTAATGGAAGAAGAAGGACTGATAGTGGAGTAATACATGAAAGCAGGCAAGTATATTCCTTTGCTGTTAGCTGCCGCGGTGGCATTTACTGCCTGCGGCAGCCAGCAGAAAGAAAACTATAAAGAGGCGGAACTGAATCTGGAAAAGGGCCATTATGAGGAAGCACTGGAAGGGTTTCAGCAGGCGGTTTCGGATGATATCAAGATCGTGGAATCCTGGAGAGGACAGGGCATTGCACTGCTGAAGCTGAATCGCTATGAAGAGGCAATTCAGGCTTTTGAGACAGCACTTGCACAGGAAAAGGGAAGCAAGGGAATCCTCAAGGATATCTGGCTGTACAAAGCAACGGCGGAGTACAAAAACGGCGATTCACAGACGGCTCTGGCCAGTGTGCAGTCCGCAGCAGAGCTGGATGGCGATGAGCAATGCTATCTGTTTATGGGAAAATTATATCTGGAGCTGGCGCAGTATGAAGAAGCAGATGCTTCATTTGAACAGGTTTTGGATAAGAATAAATCTTACGAAAGCTATGTAGACATTTACCAGATCTATGTGCAGCAGGATATGTCTGCAGATGGAGAGGCATATCTCAAAGAAGCACTGGAACTGAAAGGAAAAGAAAAAGAGGACTATTATCAGCGTGGAAGGATATACTTCTTTATGGGAGATACAGACAGTGCAAAAAAAGAGCTGATGGAGGCGGTGAATCGGAAATATCCGGATGCGATGCTGTTTTTGGGAAAGATTTATCTGTCTGACAAGGATATAGGAAATGCACGAGCCATGTATCAGCAATATATGGAAATGCAGGAGGAGAATCAGGCGAGAGGATTCAATGGTCTGGCACTTTGCGATATTGCCGAAGGCAATTATTTTTCTGCTCTGGAACAGATTCAGAAGGGACTGGAAATCGCAGAAAAAGGCGATGTACAGGAACTTTTATACAATGAAGTAGTTGTCTATGAGAAAATGCTGGATTTTGATACAGCCAAGACAAAAATGGCATCTTATATGGAATTATATCCGGATGATGTGGATGCCCAGAAGGAAAATCAATTTTTACAATATCGATAGGAATGGCGGATCTGTCTAAGGAAGGCGTGGAAGATTCGTGTTCCTGAGAGTAGGAGGTCTATGGAATTATATAAGATGCAGCAGATTACAGAGAGGGTCATTCTGGTTGGAGTCCAGACCAGCCCTTATGAGCAGACAAAAGAATCGCTGAAAGAACTGGCTGAGCTGACACATACAGCAGGCGCTGGTGTGGTCGGTGAAATGATTCAGGTCAGAGAGGCGATTCATCCCAGTCTGTATATTGGAAAAGGAAAGATAGAAGAACTGCGTTCTATGATTTATGCCTGCGATGCGACGGGAATCATTTGTGACGACGAATTGAGTGCTGTGCAGATGAATAATCTGGAGCAGGAACTGGAGTGCAAGGTAATGGACAGGACTCTTTTGATTCTGGATATTTTTGCTTCCAGAGCGATTACAAGTGAGGGAAAAATCCAGGTAGAACTGGCGCAGCTTCGCTATCGGGCTGCGCGTCTGGTGGGAATGAGAAATTCTCTGTCCAGACTTGGAGGCGGAATTGGTACCAGAGGACCCGGTGAGAAGAAGCTGGAGATGGATCGCCGTCTCATTCGTACCAGGATCAGCCGTTTGAAGAAAGATCTGGAAGCTGTGCAGCAGCACCGCGATCTGATTCGTGCCCAGAGATCGAAGGGAAACTTGAAAATCGCGGCAATCGTAGGATATACAAATGCCGGAAAATCCACACTGTTGAATACACTGACCAGCGCCGGTGTTTTAGAGGAGGACAAGCTGTTTGCTACGCTCGATCCGACAACGAGGGCATTAGATTTGGATGATGGACAGCAGATTCTTCTGACGGATACGGTTGGGTTTATACGAAAACTTCCGCATCATCTGATTGAGGCTTTTAAGAGTACGCTGGAAGAGGCGCGTTATGCAGATATCATTGTGCATGTGGTTGACGTTTCGAATCCGCAGTACGAGACACAGATGCATGTCGTATATGAGACGCTGCGCGAATTAAAGGTAGAAGACAAAAAAGTGGTGACTCTTTTCAATAAAATTGATAAAAAATCAGATGCTGAGCATCTTAGAGATTCCAGAGCGGATTATACACTTCGTGTGTCTGCGCGCCGCGGGGATGGGCTGGAGGAATTCAAAAAGATTTTAAGTCAGATTCTTTCAGAAAATCAGATTTATATCGAGCGCCTTTTTCCTTATGAAAAGGCAGGGCTGATTCAGCTGATCCGCGGTAAGGGACAGCTTCTGATGGAGGAGTATAAGGAGGATGGAATCCTTGTAAAAGCCCGTGTTCCGCGGGAAATCTATGGAAAAGTCAGTAGTTAAAAAACACCATATCTTGTGTTGATAATTTTGAGAACACAAGATATGGTGTTTTTCGTGTTGACTTGCATGGGGGAAACTGCTACAATATCCCATGTACCACAAATTTGAGATGCGATAGACAAAACAAAAGGGGGCTAATAAGATCATGTTTCAAGTGCTGAAAAGAGACGGTGAAATTGCAGATTTTGAGATGAAAAAGATTACAGGTGCCATTGAGAAGGCATTTGCTGCGAAAGATAAACAATACAGTCAGGATATGATGGATTTGCTGGGGCTTCACGTAACAGCAGATTTTCAGAAGAAAATCAAGGATGGAAAGATTGCTGTCGAGGACATTCAGGACAGCGTGGAAAATGTGCTGATTCAGGCCGGTTATTCTGATGTGGCGAAGGCTTACATTTTGTATCGGAAACAGAGAGAGAAAGTCCGCAACATGAAATCTACAATTCTGGATTATAAAGAAATTGTCAACAGCTATGTAAAGGTGGAGGACTGGCGTGTGAAGGAAAACTCTACCGTCACGTATTCCGTTGGCGGTCTGATTTTGAGCAATTCCGGTGCTGTAACTGCCAACTACTGGCTTTCTGAGATTTATGACGATGAGATTGCCGAGGCGCATAGAAATGCGGATATCCACATTCACGATCTGTCTATGCTGACGGGGTATTGTGCCGGATGGTCATTAAAACAGCTCATCAAAGAAGGTCTGGGAGGAATCAAGGGAAAGATTACTTCAGCACCTGCAAAGCATTTGAGTGTTTTGTGCAACCAGATGGTAAATTTCCTGGGAATCATGCAGAATGAATGGGCTGGTGCACAGGCATTTTCTTCGTTTGATACGTATCTGGCACCATTTGTAAAAGCAGATAATCTGTCTTACCAGGAAGTAAAAAAATGCATCGAGTCTTTTGTATACGGTGTGAATACGCCGAGCCGCTGGGGAACACAGGCTCCATTTTCTAATATTACACTGGACTGGACCGTGCCAAATGATCTTGCAGAGCTTCCGGCCATTGTAGGCGGCAAAGAGATGGATTTTAAATATAAAGACTGTAAGAAAGAGATGGATATGGTAAACAAGGCCTTCATTGAAGTTATGGTGGAGGGTGATGCAGAGGGAAGAGGATTCCAGTATCCGATTCCGACTTACTCCATTACCTCTGATTTTGACTGGTCGGATACAGAAAACAACCGTCTGCTGTTTGAGATGACATCCAAGTACGGAACACCATATTTTTCCAATTATATCAACAGTGATATGGAGCCGAGCGATGTGCGCAGTATGTGCTGCCGTCTTCGTCTGGATCTTCGCGAACTGCGCAAAAAGACAGGTGGATTTTTCGGCTCTGGTGAGAGTACAGGATCAGTCGGTGTTGTGACGATCAATATGCCGAGAATCGCATATCTGTCGAAGACACCGGAAGAGTTTTACCGCAGACTGGACCATTTGATGGATGTTTCAGCCCGCTCTTTGCATATCAAGCGTCAGGTGATCACAAAACTTCTCGACGAAGGATTGTATCCATATACAAAACGTTATCTTGGCAGTTTTGATAATCATTTTTCCACTATCGGTCTGATCGGTATGAACGAAGTGGGATTAAATGCGTGCTGGCTTGGCCGCGATCTGACCGATGAGCGCACGCAGGCATTTACCAAAGAGGTCCTCAATCATATGAGAGAAAAACTTTCTGACTATCAGGTAGAATATGGGGATCTCTATAATCTGGAGGCTACACCGGCAGAGTCCACAACGTATCGTCTGGCAAAACATGACAGAGAACGCTGGCCGGATATCCGTACAGCGGGAAGCAAGGGAGATACGCCTTATTATACAAACAGTTCTCATCTGCCGGTGGAATACACAAGTGATATTTTTGATGCGCTGGATATTCAGGATGATCTGCAGACTCTGTATACATCCGGAACCGTATTCCATGCGTTTATTGGTGAAAAGCTTCCGGACTGGAAAGCTGCTGCTGCGCTGGTAAGAAAAATTGCGGAGAATTATAAGCTCCCCTATTATACAATTTCTCCGACTTATTCGGTATGCGCAGACCACGGTTACATTGCGGGAGAACATTTTACCTGTCCGGTCTGTGGAAAGCCGGCTGAAGTATACAGCCGTATTACCGGTTATTATCGCCCGGTACAAAACTGGAATGATGGAAAGACACAGGAGTATAAAAATCGTACATTATACGACATCGCCGGTTCGAAGCTGAAAAAGGAAGATCATATCAGCAGGGTAACGATTACGCAGGATGAGATCAAAACAGAGGCGACTGAGACAGAGAAATTCCTGTTTACGACAAGCACCTGTCCGAACTGCAAAGTCGCAAAGGCGATGCTGAAGGGTCAGGAAATACAGGTCATTGATGCGGAAGCACATCCGGATATGGCACGCAGATACGGAATTATGCAGGCACCGACACTGGTGATCACAGATGGAGAGCATATGCAGAAGTATGTCAACACATCGAATATTCAAAGATATGTAGAGCAGCAGTAGGTGCAGCTGTCTGCTTGTGTAAGAAGAATAGACAAGCCCTTATCTTCATGTTATAATTTTGAAGATAAGGGTTAGTTTTATTTTAAAGAGAGGAAAAAACATGAGACTGCGTAGAATGCTTGCAATCTGGGCGGCCCGTTTCGCGGGATTTGCCTGTAAAAAAATGGGGCGCCAGGGTGTAACCTGGGCGGGAAAAATAGCCTTGAAGCTGGACCCCAATATATTAAAAACGCTGGCAGGACAGGTACGGAAGGATATTTTTGTGACCTGTGGAACCAACGGTAAGACAACAACCAACAATATGCTCTGTGCGGCGTTGGAGAAAGAAGGATATAAAGTAGTATGCAACCATACAGGCTCGAATATGCTCAATGGAGTGGTGGCTGCCTTTGCGCTGGCTGCCGGGCTTGGTGGAAATCTTGATGCGGATTATGCCTGCATTGAGGTGGACGAGGCTTCCACAAGAAGAATTTTTCCGCATTTTAAACCAGACTATATGGTGCTTACCAATCTGTTTCGTGACCAGCTGGACCGTTACGGAGAAATTGATATCACGATGAATATTCTGAAAGAAGTGATGCAGTCAGCGCCGAAAATGAAAATCATTGTCAACGGTGATGATGCATTGTCTGCGTTTCTTGCCATGGACAGCGGAAATCCCTATGTGACATACGGAATCAGTGAACAGGTGATCGATGACAAGGAGTCCCATGAGATTCGCGAGGGACGTTTCTGTAAAAAATGTGGTGCAAGACTGGAGTACCGATTTTATCATTACAGCCAGCTTGGCGATTATGCATGTACAGGCTGTGATTTCAAAAGACCGCCCATTGATTTTGATGCCACAGATGTGCGGGTGGGAGACCAGCTTGCTTTTCGGGTAGAGGGACATCCGATTGCTGCCAATTACAAAGGTTTTTACAATGTTTACAATATTCTGGCTGCTTACGCTGCAGGGCGCACAGCCGGACTTTCGATGGAACATTTTAACGATATGTTAAAGGCGTTTAATCCGGAAAACGGTCGTATGGAGCAGTTTCGGATCAAAGGATGCGGAATCGTACTGAATCTGGCAAAGAATCCGGCAGGTTTCAACCAGAATATTTCGGCAGTCATGCAGGATGATGCCAAAAAAGATCTGATCATTGTTATCAACGACAATGCACAGGATGGAACGGATATCTCCTGGCTGTGGGATGTCGATTTTGACCGTTTCCGGGATGCCAATGTCAATTCGATTACGGTCAGCGGCATTCGTTGTCAGGATATGCGTCTTCGCCTGAAGTATGTAGATATTCCGTCCATGCTGGAGGAGGATGTAGAGACAGCAATCCGTAAACGTGTGGAGGATGGCTGTGGAAATCTGTATGTGCTGGTCAATTATACGGCACTGTTTAGTACGAGAAATGTGTTGAAAAAGATAGAGGGGGAGAAAGCATGAAAATAACGATTGGACATTTATACCCCGATTTGCTGAATCTTTACGGAGACAGAGGAAATATTGCCTGTTTGATGAAACGATGCCAGTGGAGAGGCATTGAGGCGGAGACAATCGAGTTTGAGAGCGACGATGCGATTGATTTTTCAAAGCTTGATATTGTCCTTCTCGGAGGCGGATCAGACAGAGAGCAGATGCTGGTCTGTGAGAAACTGAAAGTAATTCAGAAGAATTTTAAGGCATATGTGGAGGACAACGGCGTTGTCATTGCTGTATGCGGAGGATACCAGCTTCTTGGAAATTATTATAAAACGGAAGAAGGCACGATTGAGGGACTGCATCTGGTAGACCTGTATACAGAGCAGGGAGAAGGACGGCTCATTGACAACATTGTGATTCAGAGTGATTTGTTTGAACTTCCGGTAGTTGGTTTTGAGAACCATGGAGGCCGCACGTACATCAACGATAATCAGCCGTTTGGAAAGGTACTGTATGGTTCCGGCAATACCGGAGAATCCGGTTATGAGGGCGTGGTCTACAAAAATGTGATCGGAACGTATCTTCATGGACCGCTGCTTCCCAAAAATCCACAGGTATGCGACTGGCTCATCCAAAGAGCGCTGGAGCGCAAATATGGAGCGGTTGAGCCGCTGGCACCGTTGGATGACAGCTGGGAGCTGGAGGCAAATGCGTATATTTGCAATCGTTTTCTGAAATAAAGATATCAAACAGGACAGGGGTGATTATATGTTAAAACAGCTGTTTGGCCGGGGACAGAAACCGCCGGCGATTTCAAAATCCGGAGAGCCCAATCCTTTTGTGGAACTGTACCAGCAGGGAAAAGCCTGGGCAGCAGAGCACAAGGAGGAAGGCAGACGAATTGTTATTTCCCATGGAAAGGTAAAACTGGTGGGGTATTATTACAGCCAGGGAACAGACAAGACGGTGATTTTCGTTCACGGTTTTGGATCTAGTTATCTGGAACGGCTGGCAAATGCGCAGTTGTATTATAACAGAGGATTTAATATTTTGACTGCCATCTGCCGCGGTCACGGAGAGAGCGGCGGAGAGTACCGGACGATGGGCTACAAAGACAGCGAAGATGTCGTGTGCTGGGCAAATTATCTGGCACACAAAGAAAATCAGAAGCAGATCATTCTGGATGGTGTTTCTATGGGAGGTGCTTCGGTGATAGCTGCCAGTGGCAATCAAAATCTTCCCAAAGAAGTAAAAGGCATTGTTTCAGACTGTGCATTTACTTCTATAGAAGAGATTATTCGATTCCATCTGAAAAAATCGCTGCCGTTTGTTCCGGATTTTCTGATTCTTCCTTTGCTCAATTTGGTCAGTCAGAAGAAATACGGGATTTCCCTGAGGCGCAATTCACCGATGGAACAGGTAAAACATGCCAGAGTGCCGCTGCTGTTTATTCACGGTGTGGATGACACGTTTGTTCCTTATGAGATGGGAAGAACACTGAATATGTATTGTGCTTCGCAGTCTTCTCTGGCATCCGTCAAAGGCGCAGGACACGGAGAGGCCTGTCTTGTGGATCCGAAGGGATATGATGAGGCAATCAGTATGTTTCTGGATACAATTTTGGAATAATGCTTCTGCAAATTTCAGAGAGTACCGATGTATTGTGTAAAATAAGGCAGGTATCCGGAAAGAAGTATGCACATGCGTACTTGTACATATTATATAGAAATGAAAATAAAGCTCTGTATCTGGCTGAAGGTCAGATACAGAGCTTTTTGTTGTTTATATACGAAAAAAGTACGGTTTTTCCGCTTTTTTGTTAAATTATGAACAATGGTACAAGAATGTTCAAAAAATGTACATAAAATGGAACTTGTGCCAACAAGTACATACAAGTTGTCGATAAAAAGAGAAAAAACCATACAACTTTTTGAGAAAGATGCTGTACAAGTTATTGACAGAATAAGGATATGGATGTATAATTTGCTCATAAAAGCGGATGAGATTATAAAGATAATTAAAAAAATGCACAAAAAAGATTTGTAATCTTCATACCGTAAAAAATGAACAAATTATGAACAAATAATTTGTAAGTACAAGTAAATTTATAATGGGAGGAAACAAAATGAAGAGAAGAGTATTAAGCCTGTTACTTGGTACAGCAATGGTATCCAGCATGCTTGTTGGATGCGGCGGAAGTGGGGACGCAGCAGCAACAGACAGCGCAGCAACAGAGGAAAGCACAGACACTGCAGAAGCTGGTGGAGAGGGTGGCACCATTGGTCTTGCGATGCCGACACAGTCTTCTGAGCGTTGGATCAACGACGCTGCAAACATGCAGAAACAGCTGGAAGAAAAAGGATACAAAGTAGAAGTTCAGTTCGCAGAGGACGATGTACAGCAGCAGGTATCCCAGATTGAGAACCTGATCGCAAAAGACGTTGACTGTCTGGTAGTTGCAGCGGTTGACTCTTCTGCTCTTGTAAATGCTCTGGCACAGGCAAAAGAGAAAGAAATCCCGGTTATCGCATATGACCGTCTGCTGATGGATACAGATGCTGTTTCCTACTATGCAACATTCGATAACAAAGGTGTAGGAACGAAGATTGGTGAGTACATCAAAGAGAAGAAAGAGCTTGACAAGGCAAAAGAAGCTGGTGAGTCTTATACCATCGAGTTCTTCATGGGATCTCCGGATGATAACAATGCGCTCTTCTTATACAATGGTATTATGGAAGTTCTGCAGCCATATCTGGATGACGGCACACTGGTATGTAAATCCGGAAGAACCTCTTTCGATGATACATGTATCTTAAGATGGTCTCAGGAGACAGCTCAGAAAAACTGTGAAGATATTCTGACAGCAAACTATGCAAAAGAAGATCTGGATATCGCTTGTACCGCATTTGACGGATTTGCTTACGGTGTTCGTTCCGCTCTGGAAGGTGCAGGATACAGCAAAGACAATACAGACAGCAAAGTATGGCCTCTGGTTACAGGACAGGATGCTGAGCTGATGGCTACTAAGAACATCATTTCAGGATATCAGACAATGTCTATTTACAAAGACACCCGTCTTCTGGCTGAGAAATGTGTATCCATGGTTGATGCCTGCCTGAAAGGCACAGAGCCGGAAATCAACGATACAGAGCAGTATGACAACGGCAAACTCGTAGTTCCTTCTTATCTGTGTGAGCCACAGGCTGTAGATAAAGACAACTACAAAGAACTGTTAGTTGACAGCGGATACTATACAGAGGATCAGCTGAAATAAAGAAGAACTCATAAGACGGGCGGCGGCAAAAAAGCTGCCGTCCATCTTTTATGAAAAGAAAAAATAAAAGGAGTGAGGAGAAGAATGTCTGAAATTATATTGGAGATGAATCACATCACAAAAGCATTCTCAAGTGTGAAAGCTCTGGATGATGTAAATCTGAAAGTGCGCAAAGGCGAGATTCACGCCCTCTGTGGTGAGAACGGTGCCGGAAAATCAACATTGATGAATGTTTTGTCTGGTGTGTACCCTTATGGAACGTATGAGGGCGATATCGTATACAAGGGCGAGACCTGCCAGTTCCATAAGATCAAAGACAGTGAGTCAAAAGGCATTGTAATCATCCATCAGGAGCTGGCGCTCAGCCCGTATCTTTCCATTGCCGAGAACGTATTTATGGGCAATGAGAGAACTACTGGAAAAGGTATCATCAACTGGACAGAGACAAGAAGTAAGGCGAAAGAAGTTCTTGCAAAAGTTGGTCTGCAGAATGAAGATATCAATGCGCCGATCAACACCCTTGGTGTTGGAAAGCAGCAGCTGATCGAGATTGCAAAAGCCATGGCAAAAGATGTAGAGCTTTTGATTCTGGATGAGCCGACAGCTGCTCTGAATGACGAAGAGAGTGCACAGCTTCTTGAAATCATGCTTGATCTGAAAAAACATGGAGTTACTTCTATCATTATCTCGCACAAACTGAATGAGATCAGTTATGTTGCAGATGCGATTACCGTTATCCGTGACGGACATACGATCGAGACACTCACAAAAGGCGTGGATGACTTCAGTGAGGACAGAATCATTAAGGGAATGGTAGGTCGTGAGCTGACAAACCGTTATCCGGAGCGAGTAGATTGTCCGATCGGAGACGTTATTTTTGAAGTAAAGAACTGGAATGTATACAATCCGGAAGATTCCAGCAGACAGATGCTCAAAGACATCAACATTAAAGTAAGAGCGGGAGAAGTAGTTGGTCTTGCAGGTCTGATGGGTGCCGGACGTACCGAATTTGCCATGAGTGTGTTTGGTCATTCTTATGGAAGCAGAATCTCTGGTGAGGTATACATGCATGGCAAGAAAGTAAGCACAAAGACCGTAAGAGAAGCCATCAACAACAAGATTGCTTACACATCGGAAGACCGTAAAACATATGGTCTTGTATTGATTGATGATATCAAACATAACATGACTATGGCTGCCATGAGAGATTATTTCTCCAAAAACGGTATTGTAAATGCAAACGAAGAAATTCTCGCGGCAGAGGAATATAAGAAACGTATCAATGTAAAATCCAATTCTATTAACCAGGCTGTCGGTTCTCTTTCCGGTGGTAATCAGCAGAAGGTTGTATTGGCAAAATGGATGCTGACACAGCCGGATGTATTAATCCTGGATGAGCCTACCCGTGGTATTGACGTAGGTGCAAAATATGAAATTTACTGCGTAATTAATGAACTTGCAAAAGCTGGTAAGGCAGTGATCGTAATCTCTTCTGAAATGCCGGAAGTTATTGGTACCTGTGACAGAGTTTATGTGCTGAACGAAGGCGAGATCGCCGGTGAGCTGAACAAAGAGGAACTGTCTCAGGAGAGAATTATGAAGTGCATTATGCAGCATAATGGGAAAGGAGAATAATAGAAATGGAAAATAAAAAAACTGTAAATCTTGATTTAAAACAATATGGTATGGTGGGCGCCCTGATTATCATTTTCTTCCTGTTTTACTTTTTATCACACGGCGCAAATGCAACTCCTACAAACATTAACAACCTGGTAATGCAGAATGGTTACGTAGTAATCCTTGCAACCGGTATGTTATTCTGCGTATTGACTGGTAACGTTGACCTTGGTGTTGGTTCTGTCGTTGCTCTTTCTGGTGCAGTATCTGCTCTTTTAGTTGTAGATAAAGGTATGCCAATCATCGTTGGTATCATTGCTGCACTCGTTGTTGGTTTACTGGTTGGTGTATTCGCAGGATTCTTTATTTCCATGCTGGATATCCCGCCTTTCGTAGTAACACTGGCAACCATGCTGATGGGTCGTGGTCTTACATATACAATCGCTCAGGCCCGTACAATCGGACCTCTTCCGGAAGGATACAGCAAACTTGGTGCAGGATTCCTTCCAACTGTAAAAATCCCATTTGGCGACGGAACTCTTGATCTGGTATGTGTCGTTCTCGCAATTGTTGCTTCCGTACTGATTGTTCTGTCTGAGTTAAAGACAATCAAAACAAACAACAAATATGGATTTGCAAACGTTGTTGCATGGCAGCTCATCGTAAAAAATGTAATCATTCTGGCAATCGCATGGTTCTTCTTCATGAGTCTTGGAAGATACAATGGTATTCCGATTCAGCTGGTAATCATGGCTGCTCTGGTAGGAATTTATCACTTTATCGCAAGTAAAACAGTAGCTGGACGTCAGGTATATGCGCTTGGTGGTAATGCAAAAGCAGCACGTCTGTCTGGTATCAATACAAAGAAAGTATTCTTCTGGGTATATGCAAACATGGGTCTTCTTGCAGGTGTTGCAGGTATCGTTCTGACAGCACGTAATGCTTCCGCAACCCCAAAAGCCGGTGACGGTTTTGAGTTGGATGCAATCGGTTCCTGTTACATCGGTGGTGCAGCAGCAGCCGGTGGTGTTGGTACAATCATTGGTGCCGTAGTTGGAGCTCTTGTAATGGGTGTTCTGAACAATGGTATGTCCCTGATTGGATGGTCTACCGATATCCAGAAAGTAGTAAAAGGTCTGGTACTTCTTGGTGCGGTTACACTTGATATCGTGACAAAGAAGAAAAAAGGTTAATGATTTTGCCTGAGTAGAACAAGAAAAAGGGGAAAAATATGACCAGGAACGTAGCGAAGTATCAGCAGGTGGTTGAATGGATACGGCAATGTCTGGATACCGGAAAACTTCAGGCCGGTGATAAGCTGGAATCAGAAAATGAAATTGGTCTTCGTTTTGGGATCAGCCGTCAGACAGTGCGTCATGCTCTCAGTATTCTGGAAAGAGAAGGGATCATTGAGAGCAGGCAGGGAAGCGGCAATTACGTTTTGCCTGTGAAAGAAGTATCGGAATCATCGCCGAGAAAAAATATGAATTCAAAGACTGCTGTTGTCGTCAGTACCTATGTCAATGGATACATATTTCCCAAAATCATTCAGGGCATGGAAAAAGTCCTGGAAAAAGAAAACTGGAAAATCAGAATTACGTTCACGCATAACCGGTATGAAACCGAACGGAAAGTGTTAATGCAGTTAATTGAAGATGAGGATGTGGATGGGCTGATCATTGAGCCTGCTCGCACCGGTCTTCCGAGTCCGAATCTGGAATATTACCGGAAACTGCAGGAAAGAGGAATTCCCATTGTATTTTTCCACAGCTATTTCAGGGAAATGGATATTCCACATGTATCCATAGATGACAAAAGAGCCGGATATCTGGCAGCAGAACATCTGATTGAGCAGGGACACAGAAAAATTGCGGGAATTTTCAAGCTTGATGATGGCCAGGGACAGAGACGTTTTAGCGGATATATGCAGGCACTTTCAGAGTATGGTATGAAAATTCGTAATCAGCAGGTTGTTTGGCTGGATACGGAAGAGGAACAGGATATGGCAGTCAGCAAAGAAAGGATTTTTCGACGGCTCAGAGGCTGCACAGGATGCGTCTGTTATAATGATGAAGTAGCGAATCACTTGATTGAATTGTGCGGCGAGACAGGCATTCGGGTGCCGGAGGATTTATCTCTGGTAAGTATCGACAATTCTGATCTTGCGCGATTAGGGAGTGTTTTACTGACATCGGTGGTGCATCCCATGGAAGCACTGGGACAGAAGGCTGCGTTAAATATGCTGGAGTTGGTAAAGAATCCGATGTTTGATGCTACCTATGAATTTACGCCTGATATAGAAGTGCGTGATTCGGTTCTTCCCAGAAAGTAGTTCTCATTGAAAACAACATAAAATCTTCACAGAAAAGGTGTTGCATTCTGCAATGCCTTTTTTTATACTAATAAGATGTGGAAGAACAGGAGGAATTCAATGAGAAAACGAGGGTATCGAACGATTGTTCTGGTTATGATGAGTTTGCTGCTGTGTGGCTGCGGTGCACAGAAGAAGGACACAGATGCGTCAGAGATTCAGATAGAGGAAAAAGAAGAGACGCAGGAAATCAAGAAAGAGGAGACGCAGAAAACGAAGGAGGATCCTGGAGAAGTTGTAGGAATCGTGTTTCCTGACAAAGATGATAAGGTTCTGCGTGCAGAGGCACAGAAAATAAAAAAAGAGCTGGAAGAAAAAGAGTATTCGGTGAAATTGGTTTACGCAGGAAATGATGGAAAGAAGCAGGCAGAGCAGATTAAACAGATGGTGAAGGACAAAGTCAGCGGTCTTGTCATCTGTCCAGTAAATTCCGGCGATTTGAAGGATTCTCTGAAACAGGCCAAAAAACAGGGGATTTTAGTCATTTCTTATGATAAACTGATTGCCAACACAGAGGATCTCTCTTATTATGTCGGATTTGATTACAATGAGATTGGAAAAGAGGCTGCAGAGTATTTCGTAAAAGAGAAAAAGCTGGACAGTGCCAAAAAAGAGAAAAAATCATACACAATTGAGTTTTTTATGGGAGCACTGGATGATATGAATGGAAGAATCCAGATGGACGCCATGATGAACATCCTGGATCCATATTTTGCTCTGGGAGTACTGCAGTGTAAATCTTTGCGTACTACTTATGAGGATGTCAGCATTGCCAAAGGATCCAAAGAGATTGCGGGTAAGACATGTGACAATATCATGAAAGCCAACTATATGGATAAACCTGTGAATTTAATCTATGTGGGAAATGACAATATGGTGGAAGATGTGGTGTCTGCTTTGAAGGAACAAAGCGGTTTTGAGAAAAGCTGGCCTGTGATTGCAAGTTCCGGAAGTGATGAAGCAGTGTTTCAAAGACTCAAAGAAAAAACGCAGGTATTATCTGTGTATCAGATGCGCGAAACTCTGCCACAGTTATGCGTAGATTTGGTTGATCAGTCTATGCAGGGAAAAGAAATAAAAAATCTGGGAACAGTAAACAACGGAACAGCAAAGATTGCTGCTGTATTTGGAAAAATAAAAACTGCCAATCAGAGCAATTACCAGCAGGTAGAAAATCAAATAAAATAACAAAAAACTGTCTCACAAAGTTCAAAATAAGAACGCGGAGACAGTTTTTTTATTGTTTATTTATGTGCGATACCTGCTTGTGACATACGTTTGAAATCCGGGATTGCAGAAAGAATTGGGAATAAAATCAGACCAATTACAAGACCGCTGATACCCTGAATCAGGTTGGCAGGAATGCTCGCAGCAGCTCCTGCTGCGGAGTACAGAGGAATTTCACACAGGAAATATCCGCCTGCTACAAGGATAATATCTGCGATACCGCCAACAGCAACTCCGATATAAGAATTCACGCCGCGTTGCTGTAATTTGCGGAATGCATAGCCTGCAGCGAATGCAACCGCACCTTTGATCACGAGTGTGATCGGAACGTATACAAAATATCCGCCGATCAGATCAGACAGCGCAGAACCGATTCCGGCAGCCAGTGCACCATATCCAGGTCCGAGAAAAACACCGGATAAAATAACGATCGCATCACCGGGGTGAATGTAACCGCCTGTTCCGGGCGTTGGAATACGAATGGACATTGTGGCAACACAGGAAAGTGCAGCGAACAGAGCAGCCATGACAAGTTTTTTAGTATCTTTCATAGTAAAACCTCCTCAAAAGAATATATTTAATTAATAATCATACGCCATTCAGGCTGGAAAGGCAATTATTTTTTGACAAAAAAACTCAAAAAAATTATAATAAGAATAAACGGTGAGTACAAAAAGGAGGTTCTTTATGAAAGAATACGAAGCAATCAGAGAGATTTTCAATTTATGCTCCAACAACCAGATGAGGGATGTGTTTGTGGAAGAAATTGAATGTGAGGATCTGGATGAATTTATCAAGAATAAGTTTGAAGGGAAAGAGGTTTCCTGGGAAAAATCTGTACTGGAGGACGGAACGGTCATCTATGATATTATGACTTCTAAAATTAAACAGCGTTATTCCTTTACAGAAATCTAGACCTGCGGTATACTGATATTATAGCAAGACAAGAAAATTTGCATTATTTTCTTGTCTTGCTATACATTGTAAAAATGTTGGTGAATGCAGTGCAATCTGGCATTGATTATGGTGCGGACCGAAAAATACAGGAAAGGGCGAGGGAAAATCGTAAATGAGTCATGAAACAGAAAAACATACGCATGTGTTGGAGGATGGCACCATTGTGGAGCACACTCACGATCATCACCATGGCCATGGGCACACACATAGTCATGAGCATACAAAGGCTGTGTTGAATCGCTTGTCCAGGGCAATTGGTCATCTGGAATCTATTAAGAGGATGGTGGAGTCGGGCCGCGACTGCAGTGAGGTGCTGATTCAGCTTTCGGCGGTTAAATCTGCGATCAATAATACAGGTAAGATTATCTTGCAGGATCACATTGAACATTGCATTGTCGATGCGGTGGAACATGGAGACAAAGATGCAATCAAAGAGCTGGAAAAAGCGATTGACAGATTTATCAAATAAAATGAGTAACAGAAAATAGATAGGAGAAGGTAACATGGCAAAAGAATGCAGCAACACAAGTTGCACAAAAGAAGATTGTTCTAATTGTAAGAGTAAACAGGACGGAGGAATCCCAAAAGAAGAGCTGAATGACTTTTCCAAGATTGGAAAAGTGATCGGTGTTGTCAGCGGCAAGGGCGGCGTAGGAAAATCTTTTGTAACAGCATCTCTCGCAAATATGATGGCAAAACGCGGTTTTCGCGTAGGTATTCTGGATGCGGATATCACAGGACCTTCGATTCCGAAAATGTATGGAATCAAGGGAACTGCTGTGGCGGATGACAACGGAATTTATCCAATGCTTGCGGCAAATGACATTAAGGTGATGTCTGTAAATCTGCTTCTTCCAACAGAGGAGACCCCTGTTATCTGGAGAGGACCTGTCATTGCAAATATGGTAAAACAGTTCTGGACAGATGTTATCTGGGGCGAACTGGATTATCTTTTTGTGGATATGCCTCCTGGAACTGGTGATGTACCGCTGACGGTATTTCAGTCATTGCCGATCGATGGTGTTGTGATTGTAACTTCACCACAGGATCTTGTTCAGATGATCGTAAAGAAAGCCTACAATATGGCAGAAATGATGCATGTGCCGGTACTTGGTATTGTGGAGAACTACAGCTATGTCAAATGTCCAGATTGCGGAAGCGAGCTGAAAATATTTGGTGAGAGTCACATCGAAGAGATTGCAAAAGACTTAAACGTAGAACTGATTGGTAAGATGCCAATCGATATGGAATATGCGAAGATGGCAGATCATGGAACTTTCCATGAAATCGATAACCAGTATATTTCAAAGGCGATTGACGTAATGCCAAGATAGTTTTAGGAAAAAATGAGAAGACAATTCTGATTTATATTAAGAATTGTCTTCTTTTTTGTTTAAATAATTTCAATAATAGATAATTTAACCACTCTTTTCGTTTTTAACAAACAATTTTCTTTGTCGAAATAACGGATTTTTACTGAATATGAATACTTTTGGAACGAAACTCTGGGCAAACTGACGAAAAATGGTGAAATCGGTTGCAGAGACTTGACATTCGACTTTTTCAGTGTATATAATACAGAAAAATTTATATGTGTGTTTGTTTTTCAAAAACAGGAGGAATGTATTATGGAAAAAAAGGTAAAATTAAGTAATATGAATGATGTAAAAGAGTTTGTAAAGATGGCATGTAGATGTGATTTTGATGTGGATGTTTTCTATAACAGGGTCATCATCGACGCAAAATCTATTTTGGGAGTTCTCAGTATGGACCTGAATCAGGTTTTAACGGTAAGAGGTTATGGAAACTGCGATAAGTTTTTTGCCGAACTTTCTAAATTTGAACCAGCAGAAGGAGTCGCTTAGTGTATGAAGATGGAATATCCGCAGAAATGTGGAATTCCATCTTTTTTTGTATCTTATCGTTGATTTGTGTATAATAGTGGAAAGGATTTTATTTATGAAAATGAGAAAGTGAAATTTGATTCATGGAGAAGAAGACAGAAAAAATATCCGTTCGAACGCTGGTGGAATTTATTTTCCGAAGCGGAGATCTGGACAATCGAAGACGTACAAAAGCAGATTTGGATGCAATGCAGAAAGGAAGCCGTCTGCATCGCAAAATCCAGGGGCGTATGGGAGCAAATTACCATGCTGAGGTATCACTGGTGCATGTAATCGACTGCGGAGCGTATGACATCCGTCTGGAGGGGCGGGCGGATGGGTTGATCAAAGTGCAGGACTTTGTGACGATTGATGAGATCAAGGGCGTTTATTTTGATATCGATGCTTTGGAGGAGCCGGTGTTTGTCCATCAGGCACAGGCCATGTGTTACGCTTATATTTATGGAATACAGAATCAGCAGAAATGCATGGGGATTCAGATGACGTATGCACATCTGGAGACGGAAGAGATTCGACGTTTTCAGATGGAATACAGTATGGAGGAATTGACGCAGTGGTTTAAGCAGATGATTGCTTCTTACCGAAAATGGCTGGATTATCAGATGGAATGGCGGAAAAAGAGAAACCAGTCCATGGAAAATCTGGAATTTCCTTTTGCTTATCGAACAGGGCAGAGAGACCTGGTGGCCGGTGTGTATCGCACGATTATGCGTAGAAAACAGTTATTTATCCAGGCGCCGACCGGTGTCGGGAAAACGATGTCAACGGTATTTCCGGCTGTGCGGGCTGTTGGAGAAGGTTATGGAGAGAAAATCTTCTATCTGACGGCCAAAACGATTACCCGAACGGTGGCCCAGGAAGCCTTTGGAGTTTTATCAGGAAAAGGACTTTTGTATAAGGTACTCACGATCACAGCAAAAGAAAAAATGTGCATGTGTGAGGAGGTGGACTGTAATCCGGTCAGCTGTCCCTATGCGAAAGGACATTTTGACAGAGTCAACGATGCAGTCTATGAGCTGTGGACGACAAAAAACAATTATGGAAGAGAAACGATCGCACAGCAGGCAGAGAAATGGCAGGTATGTCCATATGAATTATGTCTGGATCTTGCTTTGTGGATGGATGCAGTCATCTGTGATTATAATTATGTGTTTGATCCTGATGCGCATCTGCAGAGATTTTTTGGAGAAGGGGTCAAGGGGGATTATATTTTTCTCATTGATGAGGCCCATAATCTGGTCGAGCGGGGCAGAGAAATGTACAGCGCAGTCATTTATAAAGAGGATGTGTTGGAAACAAAACGGCAGATGAAACCATTCAGCAAAAAGCTGGAGAAGAGTCTTGAGAAGGTGAATCGGATTTTGCTGGAATATAAGCGGGAATGTGAGACGTATCGAATCCTCGACAGTGCAGGAGCGCTTGCTGTAGCGCTGTCGAATCTGCAGGGAGAGATGGAAAGTTTTATGGAGAAGCATCCGGATTTTGAGTGGCCCAAAGCCTCGCTGGACTTTTATTTTTCCGTGCGCAGCTTTTTGAATATTTTTGATCTTCTGGATGAGAATTATGTGATCTATACCGAATTGGAAGAGGAGGGGCTGTTTAAAATCAAGCTGTTTTGCGTCAATCCGGCAAAAAATCTGCAAAATTGTCTGAACAAAGGCGTCAGTACGGTGTTTTTCTCTGCGACTTTGCTTCCGGTGCAGTATTATCGCTCGATGTTCAGTACAAGAGAGGATGATTATGCCATATATGCCCAGTCTCCGTTTGATTCTGCGAAGAAATGTCTTCTGGTGTGTAAGGATGTGAGCAGCAAATATACCCGCAGAGGATATGCGGAGTACAGAAAAATAGCATCCTATATTGATTCTGCTGTGAAAAGTAAAACAGGCAATTATATGGTGTTTTTCCCCTCGTACAAATTGATGGAGGATGTATATACCATCTATATAGAAGAGATTCTGCATGATGAAGTTACATGTATCTGTCAGAATCCCCATATGGGAGAAAAAGAAAGAGAAGAATTTCTACAGCAGTTTCAGGAAGAAAGAGAACATTCTCTTGTGGGGTTTTGTGTGATGGGAGGAATTTTTGCAGAAGGGATCGATCTCATCGGAGATTCACTGATTGGAACTTTGATCGTGGGAACAGGAATTCCGCAGATCAGTTATGAGAGGGAAATTCTGAAGAATTATTACGATGTCAGAGACGGAAGCGGTTTTGATTATGCGTATCGTTTTCCGGGCATGAATAAGGTGCTACAGGCGGCAGGAAGAGTGATTCGCACACAGGAGGATGAAGGCGTGATCCTTCTGTTGGATGAGCGTTTTCTGTATCGGGAATATCTGCAGCTTTTTCCGAGAGAATGGACGGATTATCAGGTGTGTGATCTTGACGGCATAGAGCAGAAACTGATGGATTTTTGGAACTAAAGTACAAAACCACATATTTTTTGTGGCTTTTTGTAAAAATTGAGAGAAAACACTTGATTAATCGGGAGAATGGGAATAAAATAGCTAATGGTTTGGAAATGCTATCCTTATCCTGCTGGACAAACGGTAGTTATATCGCAAACTTTTCATTTTGATGTCCTCGGAAAGCAAATTTACCTTCTCAATTATCTCATTTGTTTTCTGTCATGAATCGATAAAAGTTTACCCAGTAATGATGTATCTGATTGTTTGTTACGGATATTGATAGAAAGGGGAGCGGTTTTGCTTCCCTTTCAAATAAAAGAATCATATCCCCCCATGGACGGGATATGGCAGAGCGTATAGAACAGAACTTATATAGAGAAAAAAGCCTGGATTTCCGGGCTTTTTTTGTGTACCAAAAAAGTAAAAAAAACAACCCCCCGGGTGGCTTGTGCGGACTTTCACAGGATGATATGATAAACTCAGAAAGAACGTGAGGGGAGGCGATGTATGATGCATATGGCAGATGCATTAGTATCACCGGCAGTAGCCGGTACGATGTATGTCTGTTCTGCAGCAGCGGCAGCATATTCGGTAAAAAAGGTAAGGTTGGAAAGTGATCCAAAGAAAATTCCGGTGATGGGAATTATGGGAGCTTTTGTATTTGCAACACAAATGATTAATTTTACGATACCGGGAACCGGCTCAAGTGGTCACTTGTGCGGCGGTATGCTTTTGACGGCGATTCTTGGACCTTATGCGGCATTTTTGACGATGATCGGAGTTTTGCTGATACAATGTCTGCTGTTTGCGGACGGAGGTCTTCTGGCTTTGGGATGCAATATCTGGAATATGGCTTTTTATGGCTGCTTTCTCGGATACTTCCTGCTGTGGAAGCCGATGATGAAAAAAGGCGCCAGCCGGGGAAAAATTGCGGCAGCATCGATTTTGGGATGTATGCTGACACTTCAGCTGGGAGCGTTTAGTGTGACGGTGCAGACGTTGCTTTCCCAAATTACAGATTTACCGTTTGCTGTGTTTGTGGGAACAATGCAGCCAATTCACTTGGCGATTGGATTTGTAGAAGGACTCATCACGACAGCTGTTCTCTGGTTTATTTATGAGGCAAGACCGGAAATTCTGATGGATGTAACAGAGTCAGAAGCAAAAGGAAAAGCTTCTTTCAAAGATACGATTGTGATTCTGGGAATCCTTGTGGTTTTGATCGGCGGAGGACTTTCACTGGTAGCATCTTCCAATCCAGACGGACTGGAATGGTCGATTGAGAAAATTACAGGCTCTGCGGAGATCGAATCAAAAGGAACAAACGCTTATACGGCGGCGGAAAGTATCCAGGAGACCACGGCAATTCTTCCGGATTATGCCTTTAAAGGTTCGGAATCTGTCATTGGTACAACGTTTTCCGGAATTTTTGGCTCTTTGCTTGTTGTCGGTGTGTGCATAGGCGGCTGTTATGCATTTAAATTCTTCAGAAAAAAGGAAAAACAATATGAGTAAAATAGACGGTGCTATATATGAAATCCATTATATGGATACTGTCGCGGATAGAGACCAGTGGGTGAATCGGATTCATCCACTGGTTAAGCTGCTTTTGACAATTATTTACATTGCCGTGACAGTTTCTTTTTCAAAATACGATTTATCAGGAGTTCTCCTTATGGGCATTTATCCGGCTGTCATCTTTATTCTGGGAGAAATCTCTTTCCGTGACAGTATTCGAAGACTTCGCGTTGTGCTGCCTCTGGTATGTTTTGTGGGACTGTTTAATCCCTTTTTTGATCAGGTGCCTGTGGCACAGGTGGGCAGCCTGGTGATTACTTCCGGTATGATTTCCATGGTGACACTTATGATCAAAGGCGTCTACAGCGTGCTGGCGTCTTATCTGCTCATTGCGACCACATCCATTGAAAAGATCTGCTATGCCATGCGTTTGTTGAAAATACCATCGGTGGTTGTGACACAAATCCAGCTTACCTATCGCTATGTTACCGTTCTTCTGGGTGAGGCAAGCCGGATCATGCAGGCTTACAGCCTGCGGGCACCGGGACAAAAAGGCGTGCATTTTAAAGTGTGGGGATCGCTGGCGGGCCAGCTTCTCCTTCGCAGCATGGACAAGGCAAACGCTGTCTATGAGAGCATGATTCTTCGCGGATACAAGGGAGAATTCGCCTATGCATCCAGAACGAAATGCAGAGCGAAAGATTATCTTTATCTTGTGGTGTGGATGGTAATCTTTGCGGTTTTAAAAATACTATAACTATTGGAGAAAAATATGAGTCACATTCGAATTAATTTTGAACATGTAAATTACAGCTACGAAAAAGCGATTCCTATTTTGCGGGATGTGACCTTTTCTGCGCACGAGCATGAAAGTATTGGTCTGATCGGTGCAAACGGGGTGGGAAAGTCTACACTTTTGAAGCTTCTGGTAGGCTTAAACCTTGGATACGAGGGAACGATTTCTGTAGAAGGAATGAAGGTGGAAAAGCAGATTCTTCCAAAGATCCGGGAGCGCATCGGTTATGTGTTTCAGGATTCCGACAGCCAGCTTTTTATGTCCACCGCATATGAAGATATTGCATTTGGGCCGAGAAATTATGGATTGTCGGAACCGGAGGTGCAGGAGCGGGTAGAACATGCGCTTTCGATGATTCACATTGAACATCTCAAAAACAAGCAGATTTATAAGATGTCGGGCGGCGAGAAAAAGATGGTTTCCATCGCAACCATCCTTGCCATGACACCGGACATTATCCTGATGGATGAGCCGTCCATCGCACTGGACCCGCGCAACCGGAGATATCTGATTCAGATTTTAAATCAATTTCATCACCTGAAGATTATTGCTTCGCATGATCTGGACATGATTCTGGATACCTGCAGCCGTGTCATTCTCATGGCAGAAGGAACGATCATTCGTGACGGAAAAGCAGAGGAAATTTTGTCAGACAAGGAAATTCTGGAGGCGAATGGTCTGGAATTGCCGTTGTGTATGCAGAGAAAATAATCAGATTCTGTTTTTCTGCGGCAAATTGATGGGGATTATTGATCAAGAAGGAAAGACACGTCAATGCTGGCGTGTCTTTTTTGAAGCAATTAGAAATTGCCTGACTTATTCATTCATGGTAAGATAAAAGAAAAGAACGGCGATGTCGATAGAAAGGTGGCAGTAAGTATGGGATTTTATCTGAATAGTCGGGCACCGTATACGCTTTACCAAAATGAAACAAATCAGCCATATTTTGTAGATAAGACAAAAATGTTGAAGGAACTGTTTCCGCTTGTAGAAGCCGGCAATAAACATATTTGTCTGACAAGACCAAGAAGATTTGGAAAAACAATTATGGCAAATATGGTTGCGTCTTTTTTTTCAAAAGCATGTGATGCAAAAGAGATTTTTGATAAACTGGAGATTTCTGGTGAACCGGCGTATGAACAGCACAGAAATCAATATTATGTGGTTGCTGTTTCTTTTAATGATGTGCCAAGAAACTGCTGTTTTTATCAGCAGTATATTGAGCGGATCGAAAATCGTTTGATTAAAGATCTTCAGAGAGAATTTCCAGATGTAGTCTTTGATTTGGAGGATGCCGTTTGGGATTCTTTTATGACATTATATATGGAGCATCCCGACATTCAGTTTATCTTTGTATTGGATGAATGGGATTTTATTTTTCATCAGGATTTTGTGACAGAAACAGATAAAAAATCGTATCTCATTTTTCTGAGAAGTCTGTTAAAAGACAGACCGTATGTGCGCCTTGCATATATGACAGGAATTCTGCCGATTTCTAAATATTCCAGTGGGTCGGAGTTAAATATGTTTGCAGAATATACTATGGCAAGGAGTCGATTATTTGGCGAGTATTTTGGATTTTCTGACCAGGAAGTGGATGTGCTGTATGACAGATACTGTGAAAAACAAGAGGAACCGCGTTTCGTCAGCAGGGATGAATTGAGGCGATGGTATGATGGATATGCGACTCCATCAGGTGTACGTTTATATAATCCTCGTTCGGTAGTTCTTGCCCTTACCAATAACAATCTGGATAATTATTGGACGAGTTCCGGACCATATGATGAAATTTTTTATTATATAAGGAATAATGTAGATTCTGTCAGAGATGAGATTGCTTTGATGGTATCTGGAGTGTCCATTCCGACGAAAATACAAGAATATGCGGCTACTTCGCAAAATCTCAAAACAAAGGAAGAGATTTTATCTGCTATGGTTGTGTATGGTTTCCTGAGCTATGAAAATGGAACAGTTTCCATACCAAACAAAGAGCTGATGGATCAGTTTTCTGATATGCTCAGGCGGGAAACTTCTCTGGGATATGTATATCAACTGGCAAAAGAATCTGAAAAAATGCTCAGAGCGACTCTGAATGGGGATACGGAAACAATGGAACGAATACTTGAATTGGCACATGATACGGAAACGCCGATTCTTGCTTACAATCATGAGACAGAATTGAGTGCGATAGTGAATCTGGTCTATTTGTCGGCACGCGATTCATATAGGGTGGAACGGGAAGAAAAAGCAGGAAAAGGCTTTGTGGATTTTATTTTTTATCCGGAAACCAGTCTGGCATCAGATGGTATTATCCTCGAACTGAAAGTGGGACACTCGCCGGAAGAAGCAATTGCTCAGATTAAAGAAAAGAACTATGCGGTACGGTTTATGGGCAAGTTTTCTCAACAGAAAACAAAGCCTTTGCGTATTCTGCTGGTTGGCATCGGATATGACAGAAATCAGAAGAAACATAGATGCAAGGTGGAAGTGATGACACCAAAATGGGAAACATAAAAAGAAGTTTGAAGAAGGGTTACTGTTCACTCTGTTCACAGTAACGAAGAAGGCTTCTTACTATACAATTTTTGTAAAAAATACTTGATAAAAACTATCAAGTATGCTATAATGAAAACATCAAGTAAACGTAAACAAAGTGAATTGTTCTGGGGGGACGCCGGACAATTACAGCAAATCCAATTTTTATGAAAGAAGGTATTTACTTATGAAAATCAGACTGGATCAGGCAATTGTAGAATTTATTCCGGAAAATGACATTGAGACTGCAGAATTAAAGGCTTTATGGGTGAGAATGAGCAACTGTGTCGGCAATACGAAGCAGCTTGAGCCGATGGGCATTTACACTCCGGAAGATCCGAATGCAAGAAATGCAGCACGTTTCCATATCGAGGGACTGACCGAACAGGAACTGAAAACCGTACCGGCATTCTTTGCTCCATACGATACAGATGTATATTGTGCAACCTGCAACAAGACTGTATTTGTGAAAAAAGGTGATCAGATTCCGATCTGCTGCGGCAAACTGATGGAGATTATTGATTAAGGAAGGAAAGACACGTCAATGTTGGCGTGTCTTTTTTGGCAAAAAAATGTGATGTAAAAGAGTATGGCAAACATAAAAATATCCCCTGCCGGGGGTTGTGACATATTTCGCAAAATGATATTCTTATAGGTAGTAAAAAGAAAGATGAGGATATTATTTCGTGGAATTATTACAAGATATAGAACATTACTGGACGAACCGTGCCGAGGGGTATTCGCAGGTTAATCAGGAGGAACTGGCAGGAGACAACAAGATTCACTGGCTTAATGAGCTGGAACGACACATCCCAAAAGAGGAAAAAGAGAATCTGAAAATCCTGGATATCGGAACCGGTCCGGGATTTTTTTCAATTATTCTGACAAAGGCAGGCTACCGTGTGACGGCGGTGGATTACACAGAAGCCATGCTGGAGGAAGCAAAAAAGAATGCCGGGGAACTGGCAGACAAAATAGAGTTTCGCCGTATGGACGCGCAGAATCTGGAGTTTGCGGATGAAATGTTTGATGTGATCGTCACAAGAAATCTGACCTGGAATCTGGAAAAGCCGGTGCAGGCGTATCAGGAGTGGCAGCGTGTCCTGAAAAAAGGCGGCATTTTGCTGAATTACGATGCCAACTGGTATCACCATCTGTTTGATGAAGAAAAACGAAAAGAATATGAGCAGGACAGAGCGCGTGTCAGTGAGACCGGCATGGAGGATCATTATACTTGTACGGACATTGATGCGATGGAGGAGATTGCAAGACAGGTGCCGCTGAGTCAGAGGATGCGTCCTCAGTGGGACGAACAGGTACTTCGTGAACTTAGATTTTCACAGATTGAGATTGACATGGACGTTTGGAAAGAAGTCTGGTCTGAGGTCGAGAAAGTAAATTACGGCTCCACGCCGATGTTTTGCGTAAAAGGAATTCGATGAGGAGAATAACAACATGGCATACACAGAAGAAAAAAACAGAGAGACAGACTGGGACAGACCGCTGGTACTCGGAAATTTTACCGTGCATCAGGGAGAATCCGTCAGTGGTTTTCTGAAGCTTGAGGATGGGGAATTTGAGTTTCCGGCGACCATTATCCGGGGAGACAGGCCGGGAAAGACAGTGCTCATTACGGCGGGCATTCATCCGGGAGAATATGTGGGAATTGAGGCGGCTGTAGAGCTTGGCCGGGAACTCAGACCGGAAAAAATTGACGGCACGGTCATTATTATCAAAGTGATCAGCAGAGAAGAATTTGAGCAGAGAAAAGGAAGTGCGGGGATGACAGGCGGAAGAAATCTCTATCGCCTTTTCCCTGGAAATATGGATGGAGAGCGCCTGGAACGTCTTGCCGATTTGGTGACGAGACAGCTTCTTTCAATTGCTGACTATTATATTGATCTGCACAGCGGCGATGATTATGAAGAACTGACGCCGTATGTCTACTATGCAGGAAAGGCGGATCCTGAAGTTTGCCAGATGTCCAGGAAAATGGCAGAGCAGGTGGATGTGCCGTATATGGTGATGTCTTTGACTGCAACTGGAGGCTCTTACAACTATGCGGCATCGATCGGTGTGCCGAGTATTATGATCGAGAGGGGCGGCATGGGCGGCTGGACGATGGAAGAGGTACAGTCGACAAAACGTGATGTCCGCAATATTCTTAAATTTGTTGGAATCTGTGAGGGACAGCGTGATTACCGCCATTACTATCCGCTCGATGTCAAGAACGTGCAGTATCAGGCTGCGAACGTCAAGGGCTTATGGTATCCGCGAAAGAAAGCGGGAGATTTAATCATCGAGGGAGAAGTCCTCGGTGTTGTAAAAGATTATGAGGGACGCGTGCTTGAGGTCAGCCGCGCAGTCAGCAGCGGCGTCATTCTTTACCAGACGGGAAGTTTGCAGGTAGTCAAGAAAGGACCGATGATCGCCTACGGTGAGATTGCCTATGAGAGAGACGAGCGCAAGGAGCGCATTACCTCCTACTGGACGAAACGAAGCGACAGTTTTATGGAGCAGAGAAGAGAAGAACTGCACAGTGCGCTTGCTGACCGATGGATGAAGGAAATTACACAGCATATCCCGCAGGGAGAAAAACTGAAGATTCTCGATGTCGGCTGCGGAGCCGGATTTTTCTCGATTCTGCTGGCAAAATACGGACATGAGGTGACAGGAATTGATTTGACACCCGATATGATTCGTCATGCCCAGGAACTGGCGGAGGAAGAAAAGGTTGATTGTACCTTCCGGGTGATGGATGCAGAAAATCCGGAATTTGCGGATGATACGTTTGACCTGATTATTTCCAGAAATCTGACCTGGACATTGCCGGACCCGGCAAGGGCTTATCGGGAGTGGAGCCGTGTGCTGAAAAAAGGTGGTGTGCTGCTGAATTTTGATGCCAATTACGGAGCGGTGGATTTTGCGGATACTTCCGATCTTCCAACCAATCATACGCATAACAAGATTGAGACAGAGATGATGCAGGAGTGTGAGGATATTAAGCGCCAGCTTCCGATCAGCTCTCATGCCCGTCCTGCCTGGGATCTGGAGACACTTGGAAAAATCGGCATGGAGCAGTTTTCCATTGATCTTGGTATCAGCAGGCGGATTTATGTGGAGAAGGATCAGTTTTATAATCCGACACCGCTGTTTTTGTTAAAGGCAGTGAAGTAGAATATATGTTACTGTTCACACGGCACTATCCCGCGAGGTGTTTTGGCATGAATATGCCAAAATCCCGAGACATACAAGCCAAAATTCCATTGCCGAAGGCAATCTGGAATGAATTTTGGCTAAGTTACTGTGAACGGAGTGAACAGTAACGAATATATCCCCCGGACAGGGATGAAGGAAGAGGGGAAAAATAAGAAAAAGCCTGGATTTCCGGGCTTTTTCTGACTGAAAAAAAAGAAAAAAAACAACCCCCCGGGGAGCTTGTGAAAGACTTAACACTTTGGTAAGATAAAGTCACAGGAACACTCCTAAAGAAGTTTACAGGAGACTTCTAAAACTATCAGAATTAAAAAATGAATTCACTCAACTCAACAAACACACATACGAAGACCTCCAAACTCGTATTGAAAATTCTGATAGCCATAAATGTCACAGGGAAAGATTTCTATGAGTATTCTTTATAGAAATCTTTTTCTTCGTGGAGTTTGTTTTTGTTGAAAGGAGGAAGAGAGAAGAAAGATGAATTATGTATGCAAACGTATACTGCAGTTGATACCAATTCTGATTGGTATTACATTTTTATCTTTTGCGATGATGCGAGTAGCCGGAAGTGATGCGGTCACGGAAATGTATGCGAACCGCGGAACGGAAGTGTCGCAGGAGATTATAGATGCGAAGCGTGCAGAGCTTGGTTTGGATCAGCCGTTTATGGTGCAGTATTTCAACTGGATGGGCGGTATGCTTCGAGGTGATATGGGAACAAGCTATGTGTCCGGAGAGGATGTGTTTCATACCTTTCTGTCAAAACTGCCGGCGACTTTGATTTTGACAGCCATGTCGATTGTGATGACTGTTGTGATTTCGATTCCGCTTGGTATATTGGCAGCAGTTCGTCACGACCGATTTGTCGATCTGCTTTTGCGGTTTTGTAGTTTTGCGGGAAACGCAATGCCGAATTTCTTTGTTGGTATGGTGCTGATGCAGCTGCTCAGTATTAAGCTGGGATGGCTTCCGATTATTTCTACGGGTGTCAATGTAAAGAGTGCGATGATGCCAACGTTGACGCTTGCCATTTCCATGTCAGCAAAATATATGCGGCAGGTACGTGCAACGGTGCTTGAGGAATTAAATAAAGATTATGTGCAGGGAGCAAAGGCAAGAGGGGTGCGTGATTCGGTTATTCTCTGGAAGAATGTCATAAAGTCTTCCATGCTGACAATCATCACGCTGCTTGCACTCTCGATTGGGAGCCTCTTGGGAGGTACTGCGATCATTGAAAGTATTTTTATGTGGGACGGCGTTGGAAAACTGGCGGTGGATGCAATCAATATGCGTGATTATCCGCTGATTCAGGCCTATGTAATGTGGATGGCGATTATCTATGTTCTTGTCAATCTGATTACGGATCTTTTGTATCATCATTTGGACCCACGCATTCGTCTGGGGGTGACTAAGGGATGAGAGAACCAACAGTGAGAACGCAGAATGTTCATAAGAATCATTTAAAGACACGATTGATTCTATTTGGTACGCTGGCACTGCTTTTGATTATTTGTTCCTACTTTAGTGAATCTTTATGTCCCTATGATCCTTATTTGCAGGACCTGAGCAATGCAAAGGCAGCACCGTCGGCAGCGCATCTTCTCGGTACAGACCGTTATGGGCGTGACATGTTATCGCGTGTGATTGCGGGAAGTAAGACAAGTATTTATTCCACCCTTTTATTAGTGGGATTTATCACCGTGTTTGGAACGATCATTGGGATTATCTGCGCCTGGAACGGAAGCTGGCTGGATACACTTCTGATGCGCATTTCTGATATGTTTCTGGCTTTTCCGGGACTGGTGTTTGCACTTGCGGTTGCGGCTGTGCTCGGCGGAGGGGTACAGAATGCGATTATTGCGTTAGCGGCTATCAGCTGGCCAAAATATGCGCGAGTCGCCCGCAGTCAGACGCTTGCCCAGAAGGAAACGGTGTATATCCGGGCGGCAAAGCTGTCTGGATGCAGTACAGGAAAACTGATTTTTAAGCATATTCTTCCGAATATTTTTGGCCCCATTCTTGTCACTGCCATGCTTGACATCGGTACGATGATGATGGAGCTTGCCGGACTTTCCTTTTTGGGACTGGGCGCGAAGCCGCCGATTGCGGAATGGGGAAGTATGATGAGTGATACAAGAAACCTGCTCACGACACATCCATGGGTGACGTTGTCACCGGGAATTGCAATTTTTATATCGGTCATGATTTTCAACCTTTTGGGTGATACAGTCAGAGACTGGTTAGATCCGAGAAACGGGAGGTAGGAAGCATGTCAGAGATGATTCGATATGAGCATGTAGACATCAGTTACAACAGAAGGATGGTGGTACATGACGTTCATTTTTCTGCTCAGGAAGGCGAGATACTTGGAATCGTCGGTGAGAGCGGAAGTGGAAAATCAACGCTTATAAAGGCGGCAATGGGACTTCTTGGCAGGGATGGTCTTGTCACGAGAGGCGATATCTGGTACAAAGGCAAAAATCTTCCGGATCTTTCTCCAAAAGAAATGCGCAAAATTTGCGGAGCAGAGATCGGAATGATTTTTCAGATGGCAGGAAGCTCGTTCTGTCCGATTCGCACCGTTCGAGATCAGCTTTATGAAACAGTAAGCGAGCACAAAAAGACTGAGAAAAAGGAATTTGAGGATCAGGCGCAGGAGCTTCTGGCAAAATTTGGTTTTGAAGATCCGAAAAGAGTGCTGGACAGTTATCCGTTTGAATTGTCCGGAGGCATGCAGCAGCGAGTTGGAATTGCAGCAGCTATGTTGTTGAAGCCGAAAATTCTTATGGCGGATGAACCGACCTCAGCTCTCGATGTTTCGGTTCAGAAACAGGTGGTGGAAGAAATGCTTATGGTCAGAGAGATATTTGGCACGACAATTTTGCTTGTGACACATAACCTGGGAGTTATTCGTGCAATGGCCGACAATATGCTGGTCCTCCATCAGGGAGAAACTATGGAATATGGAAAAACAAAAGAAATCCTTGCGCATCCGCAGTCAGAATATACTCAGAAATTACTCTCTGCGGTACCTAAGCTTCGGAGGTGAGCGATCAATGGAACCAATCTTAAAGGTGGAACACCTGACAAAAATCTTTCATTCGAAGGGAAGAGAGGACTATACAGCTGTCGATGATGTCAGTTTTTCTTTATTACCGGGTGAGAAGCTTGCAATTATCGGAGAAAGCGGAAGCGGGAAGACGACAGTGGTAAATATGATCACCAGACTTTTGGATGCAACGGCAGGAACGATTGTATTGGATGGACAGGAAATCACCGAAATCAAGGGCAGAAAACTGAAAGAAGTGTACAGAAAAATGCAGATGGTTTTTCAGACACCGACCGACAGTTTTGATCCTAGATGTACACTTGGAGATGGTGTTGCAGAAAGTCTTGTAAATCATGGAATGTCAAAAAAAGAGGCCATGAAGGAAGCCGTGCGTCTTCTGGGCCTGTGTGGACTTAATGAAGAATTTGCAAAGCGTTATCCGCATGAAGTCAGCGGAGGACAATGCCAGCGTGCGGCAATCGCCCGGGCAATCGCGATCAAACCGAAAGTGCTGATCTTGGATGAAGCAACCTCTGCGCTTGATGTTACGGTACAGGAGGACATTCTGAATCTGTTGACAGAGTTAAAGGAAGAGATGGACATGTCCTATCTGTTCATTTGCCACGATATTGCGCTTGTTCAGAACTTCTGTGACAGAGTTCTTGTGATGTATCACGGTAAAATTGTGGAGGAAGGCATTCCAGATGAGGTGATACAACATCCAAAAGAGGCATACACAAAAAATTTGATCGATAGTGTTTTGTAAATCTATCCTTTGCCTTACAGGAAAGGCATGAAATATAAATTTATGAAGGAGAAGTACATATGAAGATGAAACGATTAGCAGCATTTGCACTCAGTGCATGCATGTGCATGAGCCTTCTGGCTGGCTGTGGAAGTGATCAAAGTACAAAAGAATCAAAAGAACAGACAGAAGCAGCAGACACAGCATCTACGGAAGAATCATCGGAAAAGAAAACCATGGTGATTGGTGATACGACATTCAATGCTTCGAACGAAGAACCGGATGTTAATCCGCACAATGCTTATGCCGGATGGGCATGCATCCGTTATGGTGTTGGTGAAACATTGGTTAAGTATTCTGACAATATGGAAATTCAGCCATGGCTGGCAACAGAATGGGAAAACGTTGATGACTTGACATGGAAAATTACGCTTCGCGACGATGTGTCTTACTCCAGCGGCCGTAAAATGGACGGAGAATCTGTAAAACAGTGTCTGGAGCATCTTCTTGAGGTGCATGATCGCGCAAAGAGTGATACAAAGATTGAATCCATTGAGGCTGATGGACAGGTGCTTACTATTAAAACATCTGAGCCAAAACCGGCTCTTCTTAATTACCTTGGAGATCCGTATGGTTGTATCATTGATATTGACGCTGGTTTTGATAACGGAATCGTTGTCGGAACAGGTCCTTATATCGCAGTTGATTTAAAGACAGATGACCATTTGACTTTGGTGAAAAATGAAAATTACTGGGGTGGCATGCCGCATATTGATGAGCTGACGATCCGCACAATTACTGATGGAAATACGTTGGCAAATGCCCTTCAGTCTGGTGAAGTTCAGGCCGCTTACGGTATGGCTTATGAGAGCTATCCGATTTTTGAGAATGACAATTTCCAGTTCTCACAGATCTCAACATCCCGCTGCTTTTTCGGAAAAATGAATTTTGATGAAAATTCTGTCTGCGCAGATCCGGCAGTTCGTAAAGCAATTGCGATGGGTATTGATAAGGAAAGTTTTGTCGCAACACTTCTTGAAGGAAATGGATATCCGGCAAATGGCGTCTTCCCGGAAGGTTCTGCATTTGGAGGCGATAAAGTTACGACAGAAACTTATGATCCGGAAGGTGCAAAAGAAGTACTGGAAGAGGCTGGATGGAAAGATTCTGATGGAGATGGCATCCGTGAAAAAGATGGACGCAAGCTTGTTGTAAAATGGCTGACTTACCCAAGCCGTCAGGAGCTTCCTCTTCTTGCAGAATCAGCTCAGGCAACGTTGAAAGACATCGGTATGGAAGTAGACATCAACTGTACCGCAGACAATAATGAAGTGGTAAAAGATTCCTCAGCGTGGGACATCTATGCAATGGCAAATGTTCAGGCTCCGACCGGAGATCCGGAATACTGGTTCACCGTATTTGCGACCTCCGATGCAACAAAGAATCAGGGAAAATACAGCAGTGAAAAACTGGACGAACTGGAGAAGCAGCTGAGTGAAACATTTGACGTAGACAAGAGAGCAGAACTTGCAGTACAAATGCAGCAGACGGTTCTGGATGACAATGCATTTGTATTCTGTTCATTCCTGAAAATGAGCATGATTTCAAGATCTAATGTTTCAAACTATACGTCTCATGCATGTGACTACTATCAGGTAACAGCAGATCTTGACATTCAGTAACTTTGAAGATTGTTTTTATGCAAAAAAAGGATGATGGGTGGGACAGAACCGTCCCACCTCTTTTATGATGAAAAATAAAACACTTGATTTGACAAAAGGGAATACGATTACCGTATTGAGATACTTTGTTCTTCCGATTCTTTTGGGAAGTCTCATTCAGCAGTTGTATGTAACTGCGGATGCAGTGATTGTTGGGCAGTTTGTCGGAAAAAATGGGCTTGCCGCTGATGCGATGGCACCGGCACTTACCACTTTCACGGCACAAAATATCGGAGCGGGTAAGTATGACAGAGTAAAAAAAGGCGTGTTTGTGGGCACTGCCATGTCTACAATTTGTTGTGTTATGATTAGCATTGTTTTATTCTTTGGTACACCAATCATGGGAAAATGGTTTCTTACATTTTCTGATGCGGGAGTCATTGTGCCTTTGGCATCTGGATATATGCGATTACTGGCTCCGTTTTTCTTTTTCTATGCTATTGCAGAAGCGCTTTCCGGAGCGTGCTCAAGTATGGGAGATACACTGAAACCGATGGTGGTTACATTGACCTGTATGTGTGTGCTTCGTATCGTGGGAATTATTTTTATCTTTCCGTTACACCATACTATGGAATGTATTGCATTTATTTATATTGCATCTTGGGCAGTTACAGCTGTGGCATTTGTGTTGATGTTTGTCATACGTTTGCGTATGCTGGAGATAAAGAAAAATAAAAAAAGAGAGTTTGTATTTTAAAATAAAATTTTATTTATGCAAAAATAAAACAGTATATAGAAACTAAAATCATTGTTTCTATATACTGTTTTTTTATATATATGTAGAAAAACAGAAAAAATATAACTTGTAATCATCCCCCGGATAGGGATAAAAATTAGAAAAAACATGCGATTTTTGGCTGAAAATCAAGGGAAAAATAAAGGAAAAGTTTATCCCCATGGGTGGCTTGTGCGGTGTAATTATATTCGTTAAGATAAGCATGTAAGCTGCATTGCTTTTTAAATAATGAAATCACGCAAGTTAATAACCGCTTATCACCATACTTGCGTGTCTTCGTGGAAAAGCCTTGTTTTGATAGCAGGGCTTTTTCCATTTGAGATATATACAAAAAACAGAAGGAGGAACAGAAGTGGGAGCATCAGTAAAACACAGAGGATTGAGGAAGATTTTTAATCGGGATGATCCGAATATGAAAATTATTTTGGTGATTATGGCAATTGTTGCAATTGTTTCGATTGTTCTGGCTGTGGGACTGGGACCCGTTAGCGTCCGGCCGGAAATTACAGCGAAGGTTATATTGAGCAAGATTCCGGGAATTGGTTCAAATATACCAGTTACTTGGGAAAATTTGGATGAAAATATTGTTATGAGCCTTCGGCTTCCTCGTGTGCTATTGGGAATGATTGTTGGAGCTTCGCTGGCTGTGACAGGTGTGGCTATGCAGGCACTTGTAAGGAATCATCTGGCAGATCCATTTATTTTGGGCGTCTCCTCAGGTGCAGCGGCATTTGCAACACTTGGTATGCTATTTGGCGTATTTTCTTTTCTTGGCAGATATTCTTTGTCCATCAGTGCATTTCTTGGAGCAGGAGCAACGATTGTTCTTGTTTATATGATTTCAAGAGTACGGGGGAGGATTAATATTACACAGCTTCTTCTGTCTGGTGTGGCGATTTCCATGATTATGGATGGTGTGACAAAAATCATTACTTTGAGCGCACCGAATGCTTTAGGTCTTCATAATGCAGAATTCTGGATGGCAGGAAGCCTTGCAGGAGCGAAGTGGGGATATCTGACATTACCACTTGTTGTTATGCTTCTTTGCATTTCTGTTCTGATGATTAATTATCGTGCCTTAAATGCACTTCTTCTTGGAGATGATACGGCGGGTTCTCTTGGAATTAATGTAGCGAGAATGCAGAAACTGCTTGTATTGATTGCTTCTCTGTTGGCAGGCGTAACGATTGCGGTGAGTGGAAGTATTGGATTTATCGGCCTGATGTGTCCACATATTGCAAGACTTCTCGTAGGTGCTGATCATAAGAAGGTATTGCCAGTAGCGGCTCTTTTAGGCGGAATCCTAGTTGTATGGACAGATGTAGCAGCACGAATGATTATTGCACCGGAAGAACTTCCGCTTGGTATTTTGACTGCAGTATTTGGCGGACCATTCTTTATTATATTGCTGAAGAAAAATACAAGGGGGTAGGAACAACTATGAGTGAACAGGTAAGATTAGAGGTTGAGAAACTGAATTTTTCGTATGATGCAGAGAAGAAGATTATTGAGGATATTAATCTCAATGTGAAAAAAGGAGAGTTTGTAGGGATTATCGGTCCGAATGGAAGTGGAAAGTCGACAATCTTGAAGAATATTTACCGGGCACTTGATCCAGCTTCTGGAACTGCTTTTCTCGATGGAGAGAATATTTATAAAATGAGCTACAAAGCTATGGCAACCAAGGTAGGCGTGGTAGGCCAGGAAAATTATGTGCCTTTTGATTTTAAGGTAGAAGATATTGTCGCTATGGGGAGAAGCCCTCATAAAAAACTTTTTGATGGAGATACAAAGGCAGATAAAGAAATTGTGATGGCAGCTTTGGATAAAATTGGTATGAAACATATGGCAAAGCGCAATTACCAGCACCTTTCCGGAGGAGAAAAACAAAGAGTCATCATTGCGCGTGTTCTGGCTCAGCAGACCGATTTTCTGATTTTGGATGAGCCGACGAATCATCTTGACATTGGCTATCAGCTTTCTATTTTTGATCTTGTAAAAAATCTTGGAGTGACTGTATTATCAGCGATTCACGATCTGAATATTGCGGCTCTCTACTGCGATCGGATTTATATTTTAAAGCAGGGAAAACTGTATGCATCGGGAACTCCGGAAGAGTTGTTAACATCAAAAACGATCCGAGAAGTATATGGTATTAATGCAGACGTGATCATCCATCCTGTTACGAAAAAGGTGAATATTACATATTTACCCAAATCGTTAGGAGCGTGATGCCATATGGCTGCAAGAGTGCATAAATCAACAAAGAGTAAAGGAGAAAAAAGATGAAGAAGAAAGTAATCGCAGGTTTATTATCCGTAGCTATGGTGGCAAGCTTTGGCATGACAGGATGCGGATCTGGAGCAGACAGTGCTGCTTCGAAGGAAACATCTGCATCAGAAGAAACTGCTGAATCAAAAGAGGCAGAAACATTAACTTTTGACAATTACGGAAGAGAAATTACGGTAAACGGTACACCAGAGAAAGTGCTGACTCTGGGACCTAATTGTACAGAGCTCTTCTGCGCGCTGGGCTTAAACGATCTGGTTATTGGAAATTCGCTGAATAATCACAGCCGAGGTGCCCTTCCGGAGTATAAAGAGGCATATGATGCGATTCCGGAGTTGAATCACAGTTCTGCTACACGTGAGGCAGTTCAGACGAGCGGTGCAGATTTTATTTATGGACTTGACTGGGAGTTTGGCGATGAGGGATTAAATACAGAAGAATTAGAGCAATTCGGAATTACTACGTATATGAACGCGGCCTCTACTCTGGAGGAACAGTATCAGGAGATTCGTGACATCGGAAAGATTTTTAAAGTAGAGGATAGAGCAGAGGAATTTGTTAAGGATCAGCAGGAGCGTATTGCAAAGGTTGAAGAGACTGTGAAAGATCAGGATCCGGTGAAGGTTCTGGTCTATGACAGTGGAAATGACGGTGTATTTACCTGTGGCGGAACGAATTTTGAAACGCTGCTGATTAAGGAGGCCGGCGGAAAAAATATTTTTGATGACCAGACAGAAAAGCAGTGGATTACCGTGAGCTACGAGGAGGCGATTGCGAGAGAGCCGGATGTGATTTTGATTCACGATTATGATTCACCTTCTGTGGAAGAGAAAATAGAAGAAATTAAGTCAAATCCAGTATTGTCACAGCTTGATTGCGTAAAAAATGAAAGATTTGCCACGATTGAACTGGAATCTGTTCTTGCAGGAGACAGAATGGCATACACCGTTGAGAAACTGGCAGCAGATTTTTATCCTGATTTATTTTAACAGGTCAAAAACTTGATTTTATGCATTCAAAATAAAACAAGGAGACAGGTATTATGAATGTAAATATGTTTCTTTTTGACGATTTTGATATGTTAGGAGCGTTTGGTCCGGCAGAGATTTTTGCGCTTGTTTCAGGCGAATTTGGAATTAATTACTGGTCTTTGCAGGGAGATATTGTCAATAGCAGCCAGGGATTGAAAGTATGGACAGAACCGGTAGATTTAGAAGCAAGTGGAGGAATTTTGCTGGTTCCCAACGGAAGGGGAGCACGACGTGTTTTGTATCAAGAGCGTTCTGTCATTGAACAACTGCTGACACTCGTTAATCATTCGGATTACTGCATGATGGTTGGCGATGGTGCATGTATTCTGGCTCAGACGGGTGCCTTGTATCGAAGAAACGTTGCAGACTCTTTACAGGAAAACTGGAAGAGGATGTTTACGGCGGCAATTAACTGGGTTCCTGGTGTTCCGTGGGTGGCAGACGGAAAATATTATTCTTCCTCGAATGCTCTGCATGGAATGGATATGACGCTGGGATTGATTGCGGATGTGCTGGATGTGGATATAGCAATGCGGGCAGCAGACAAACTGGGGTATCATTGGGAAGTGGAAGAAGGATATTTTTAAAAAAAGTAAAAAACAAAAGACTTCCGTTTTGTCAGGAAGTCTTTTGTTTTTATTGTTTACAGCGAAAGGAGAAGCGTAATGACATTAAACAATGAAATAAAAGAATACTGGGAAGGGGAGGCTGGTGTATACAGCCAGGGGATACAGGAAGAGTTAAATGGCTTGCAGCGTCAGGCATGGAAGAAAATAGTTTTGGGCAATGGGTGGGAGCAGAAAAATAGAAACTTGACAGGCAGAAAAATAATCAATATAATTTACATATACCCCTTATGGTATGTGGAGGTGAAAGATGAAACAATGTATGGATGCGGAAAATCTGCACCGCAGATTGAAAAAAATCATCGGGCAGGTACAGGCGATTGACAGAATGGTAGATGAGGATGTTCCCTGTGAAGATATTTTGTCTCAGATAAATGCTGCAAAATCAGCACTTCATAAAGCAGGACAGGTTGTATTGGAAGGTCACATTAAGCATTGCGTCCGGGATGGTATTGAGCATGGAGATGCAGACAAGACAATCGAAAGCTTTACAAAAGCAGTTGAGCGATTTGCCAATATGAAATAAAGTTACTGTGAACAGAGTGAACAGTAACGAAATAAAAGGCAGTCAGCTCGGCTGCTTTTTTTATGCCTTGACAACATATACCCCCATGGGTATAATATACCTATACATATATAGGTATAAAAGGAGGGGACACATGATAGAAAAACTGGAAAATCTGCTGGAACTGGGCGGGACAAAAAAAGATATTGCAATGATTTGTATTTCTGCTGCTGCTCTTTCTATGAGTGTTTTTGATTTTATCTCTTTGCCGTTTGATTGGGCATGGATAGCCATTGTACTGTGCGGAGTTCCTATTATTCTGGAAGCAATCATTGGCTTGGTTACAGAATTTGATATCAAAGCGGATGTACTCGTATCGCTTGCTTTGATCGCCTCGGTCTTTATCGGAGAACATTTTGCAGCAGGGGAAGTTGCTTTTATTATGCAGATCGGAGCTTTGTTGGAAGATTTGACGGTAGCCAGGGCGAGAGCAGGGATTGAAAAGCTGGTACATCTCACACCACAGACAGCAAGAGTGATGAATGGAGGAGAGGGGCATATCGTACCAGCAGAAAAGGTGCAGATTGGTGATCTGCTGAGAGTACTTCCCGGAGAGAGTATCCCTGTAGACGGTGTGATCACGACTGGAGAGACTTCAATCAACCAGGCGGTTATGACCGGAGAATCACTGCCTGTAGATAAAACAGTGGGCGATGAGGTTTCAAGCGGTACTGTAAATCAATTTGGAGCCTTTGAAATGAAAGCCACAAAGGTAGGACAGGACAGTTCGATTCAGCGTATGATACAGCTGGTTCAGTCCGCAGATGCAGGAAAAGCTAAAATTGTAGGGATCGCGGACCGATGGGCGACATGGATTGTGGTGATTGCGCTGTTGGCTGCCTTCCTGACCTGGCTGATTTCGGGAGAAATTATTCGTGCAGTTACGATTCTGGTGGTGTTTTGTCCGTGTGCAATGGTTCTTGCCACTCCTACTGCGATTATGGCAGCAATCGGAAATGCCACGAAGCATGGTTTCCTTGTGCGCAAAGGCGATGCTCTGGAGCGGCTTGCGGAGGTAAAGATAATTGCGTTTGATAAAACAGGTACTCTGACATACGGAAAGCCTCAGGTAACTGCTGTAAAAAGTGTAAATCCCGATTACAAAGAAGAGATGGTGTATACGTATGCTGCTTCTGCAGAACAGTTCTCTGAGCATCCATTGGGGAAGGCTGTTGTGCACTGCTTCAAACAGATGAAAGAAGATGCAATCCTCCCGGCAGAGCAGTTTCAGATGCTGCCGGGACGAGGTGTATCTGCCTTGATAGAGAAGAAAAAAATTCTGGCCGGTAATAAAGAAATGATGTTGGAAAACAGTATTGAAATATCAGATGAGGTGTATGTTGGCGTGGAAAGCTATATCTGCAAAGGAAGCACCGTTATTTACATTGCGGCAGAGAAATGCCTGGCGGGATATCTTGTTCTTTCTGACACTATTCGTGAAGAGAGCAGTCGGATGGCTGCAGCTATTAAAAAACTAAGTATTTGTCCTGTCCTTCTGACAGGCGACCATGAGAATGCTGCTGATACAATTGCGAAGAAGATTGGTATAGAAGAAGTACATGCAAATTGTATGCCGGAAGATAAACTGAAGTGGATAGAATTTTATCAGAATAAAAATGAGACGGTCTGCATGATCGGAGATGGAGTCAATGATGCACCTTCTTTGAAACTTTCTAACGTGGGAATTGCCATGGGAGGCGTGGGAAGTGATATCGCAGTGGAGGCCGCAGATATCGCTCTTGTAGATGATGAGATAAAAGAATTGCCTCATTTGCTGGCTTTGTCAAAGCGCATGATGACAACGATTAAATGCAATCTTGGATTTTCAATGGGATTGAATTTTCTGGCAATCATCCTTGCAATTTCCGGTATTTTGAATCCTGTTGTTGGTGCATTGATGCATAATATGGGATCTGTGATTGTGATTGTCAACTCAGCGCTATTATTAAAATGGAAATCATGTTTTTTATGATTTCTTTAGAAACTTTATTTTAATTTTAGCGCACGTACATAGTTTCATCACATTTTGCACGTATACTGTAAGACAGATAGATGAATAACCACTCTCTATCTCCCCCCTCAAAAAGAAAAAGAAGAGACCTGACAGCCGTCGGGTCTTTTCTTTTGCAAAAATTTACGATAAAATTAGGGGAAATAATGTAGTGGAGATGAAAAATATGACGATTACCCAGTTAAGATATGTGATTGCGATATCCCAGGCAAATTCCATGAATGAGGCAGCGCGGCATCTGTTTATTTCTCAGCCGAGTCTTTCTGCTTCTGTGAAGGATCTGGAGGAGGAGATTGGGATTGAGTTGTTTCGGCGGACGAATCGCGGTGTGATGGTGACACCGGAGGGCGAAGAATTTCTGGGATATGCCAGACAGGTCGTAGAACAGTACCAGCTGATTGAGACACGCTATGTAGAGAAGAAGGAAGTTAAGAAGAAATTCAGTGTGTCCATGCAGCACTATACGTTTGCCGTCAATGCTTTTGTGGAGATGGTAAAGCAGTTTGGCATGGACGAATATGAATTCGCGATTCATGAAGAGAAGACGTATGAAGTGATTGAAGACGTGAAGAATTTCAAGAGCGAGATCGGTATTTTGTACCTGAATGATTTTAACCGCAAGGTGCTGACCAAGCTGTTTCAGGAGTACGGATTGGAGTTTCATGAGATTTTAAGATGCGGAGTTTATGTGTATCTCTGGAAAGGCCACCCTCTGGCACAAAAAGAGGAAATTGCACTGGAAGAGTTGGAGCAGTATCCCTGCCTTTCTTTTGAACAGGGAGACTACAATTCCTTTTATTTTGCAGAGGAGGTGCTCAGCACCTATGAATACAAACAGCTTATTAAGGCAAATGACCGGGCGACGATGCTCAATCTGATGGTGGGATTGAATGGATTTACGCTGTGCAGTGGAATCATTTGCGAAGAACTGAATGGTTCCGAGTATTGTGCCGTAAAATTAAAGTCAGAGGAAGTTATGACAATCGGGTACCTTTCTCGAAAGGGAACGGCCATCAGTCCTCTGGGACAGAAATATCTCGAGGAACTGGCTAAATTTCAGAGTGCGGCGCGGCTGAACTGACGGAGAAAGTCACGCACCATGAAAGCGGTCATCAGCTCAAAACGTTCTGTGGGGTCATCCAGGCGATAGCCAAGCTGTTCCTGCAGGATGCGAAGACGGTTGGTGACGGTATTTCTATGACAGTAGTTTTCGGCTGCAATTTCTTTGACGTTGCCCCAGTGCCTTAAATAGAGAAACAGTGTATCGGAAAAGTTGGTGTTGTGTTTTCTGTCATATTCCAATACAGCCCCTAATTTTTGATTGACATAGCGCTCTAAAAGAGAGGTATTGTTGATTTCCATCAGCAATTTATAGAAATCCATATGCTCATCTGTTTGCGAATCCAGAAAAATGCGGTTATAGTAGTCTTTTGTAAGGTCATAGATGTGAATGTGCCAGGGCATCACAAACAGAGGGAAAGCGTGCGTATTGCAAAAATCCAGGACCGTCGGTGTGAGATCAGACAGAAAAATATGTTTTCCGATGTTCAGAATCAGGCCGCAGGTATGTCTAGCGCAGAGTGTCTGTATAAAATGCAGCAGCCATTCTTCGGTATGGTCATAAAGTGCTCCGGTGGAAATAATCAGTTCACCCGTTCTCAAAAAATTTTCATTTGTCTGATCTTCAGCCACATATACCCAGTTCATTTCCTGATTCAGACCGGATTCTCCTGCAAGAAGCTGCAGCTGATATTTTTTCCCTGTTTTTTCATAAAGGTCTGCTAAGCGTATTGACATATTTATTTCTCCATAGATTCATAATGATTCTATATTATAACATGAATTGTGCACGCGGCACAATGAAAGCACAAAACATTGTGCATCAAATCCCTTGTAAAAGGGCAAAATTCGTTTTATCATGTAAGGCAAGACAAGGGCGTCAGGTATCACAGCAGTGGTAGTTGGCGTTTTTTTATTTGAAAAATTACTTTTTTGGAGGTTGAAGATATGTTAAGAGAAGATTTACCAAAAATTATTACAGATACACTGCCAGGACCAAAGGCACAGGCAATCATTGATCGCAGAGCAAAAGCAGTTCCAAATGCGATTCGCTGCGGATATCCGGTTGTGATGGATCATGCAGAAGGCGCAATGATTGAAGATGTGGACGGAAACAAATTCCTTGATTGGATTGGCGGTGTTGGTGTTTTGAATATCGGTCATTGCCATCCGGAGGTTGTGGAGTCTGTAAAAGCGCAGGCAGACAAATACTTCCACGGCATGTTCAACGTAGTGACACATGAAGGCTATGTAGAACTGGCTGAGAAGCTTGCTTCTATCGCACCGGTAAAAGGTGATCATGCGAAAGCATATTTTACAAACAGTGGTGCCGAGGCTGATGAGAATGCTGTAAAAATTGCAAAAGCTTTTACAAAGAGACCAAACATTATCGTATTTTCCGGAGCTTTCCATGGACGTACACTGCTGACGATGTCTATGACTTCCAAGAAAGCTTATGCCGTTGGCATGGGACCATTTCCGGATGGCATTTTCCGTGCACAGTTCCCGTATTACTACAGAAATCCTGCTGGAATGCCGGCGGACAAAGCATGTGATTATTATCTGGATTCCATCAGGGCTGTGTTTGAGCAGTGCGCACCGGCAGATACGATTGCAGCAATCGTAGTAGAACCGCTGCAGGGTGAGGGCGGATTCATTCCGGCACCAATCGAGTGGATTAAGGCTGTGAGACAGATTTGTGATGACAATGGCATTATGCTGGTTGCCGATGAAGTACAGTCTGGTTTCTGCAGAACAGGAAGAATGTTTGCGACAGAATACTGGAAAGAAGCAGGAGTGCAGCCGGATATCATTGCGACTGCAAAATCCATTGCAGCAGGTGTTCCTCTCTCCGCAATCATTGCAAGAGATGAAATTATGGATGCTCCGGCACCTGGAACCATCGGCGGAACCTTCGGTGGTAATGCATTGGCATGCGCCGCATCCTTAAAAACAATTGAAATTATGGAGCGCGATAATCTGGCAGGACGTTCTCTGGAAATCGGTGAGAAAGTGACAAAACGCTACACCGAGATGAAAGAGAAATATGAATGTGTCGGAGATGTGCGCGGTCTTGGCGGCATGATCGGTATTGAGTTTGTAAAAGACAAAGAGTCCAAAGAGCCGGATGCAGCCCTGACATCAGCTGTGATCAATGAATGTGCGGCAAATGGTCTGCTGGTAGAGGGTGCCGGTACTTACAACAATGTCATTCGTTTCCTTGCACCTCTTGTTATGACAGATGAGCAGCTGGAAGCTGGTCTTGATATCTTTGAGGCAGCGGTAGCAAAATGTGCAAACTAAGTCATTAGCCTGAAAATGAACATGTCAGCATACGAGTCCAATATAATGGACAAAAGTTACTGTTCACACGGCACTATTCCGCGAGGTGTTTTGGCATGAATATGCCAAAATCCCGAGACATACAAGCCAAAATTCCATTGCCGAAGGCAATCTGGAATGAATTTTGGCTAAGTTGCTGTGAACGGAGTGAACAGTAACGGACAAAAAGAAGAAAAAGAAATAATTAAAAAAGGTAGTTGACACTTTATCAGATGTGTGGTACAGTAAGCTTGTTCAAAATATTGCACAATTGATGACGAGGGCGTCAGATATCCGAAAGGATTCTGGCGCTTTTTTGCATTATTTTTTATAAGAGGAGGAAAAAATTATGAGATTAAAAGACACAGGACTTACTGCACAGGACATTAAGGACAAAGTAAATAAATATATGATTGAGACGTATGAGCGTTTTGATTTCCTCGCAGAGACAGCAAAAGACCAGTATATCTACGATGAGAATGGAGAAGCCTACCTGGATTTTTATGCAGGTATTGCCGTAAACTCTGCAGGTAACTGCAACGAGAAGGTAGTAAAAGCTGTTCAGGATCAGGTCGCAGATATTATGCATACATTCAACTATCCATATACCATTCCGCAGGCTCTGCTGGCTGAGAAGGTATGTACCACGATTGGAATGGACAAAATCTTCTATCAGAACTCCGGTACAGAGGCAAACGAGGCGATGATTAAGATGGCTCGTAAATATGGTATTGAGAAGTATGGCCCGAATAAATACCATATCGTAACAGCAAAAATGGGATTCCACGGAAGAACCTTTGGTGCCATGTCAGCAACCGGTCAGCCGGGTAACGGATGCCAGATCGGCTTTGGACCTATGACATATGGTTTCTCTTATGCACCATACAATGACCTTCAGGCATTCAAGGATGCATGTACCGAGAATACCATCGCAATCATGATTGAGCCGGTACAGGGCGAAGGCGGTGTTCATCCTGCAACACAGGAATTTATGACAGGTCTGAGAGAGTTCTGTGATGAGAACGGAATGCTGCTTCTGATCGATGAGGTACAGACTGGATGGTGCAGAACCGGTGCCGTTATGAGTTATATGAATTACGGCATCAAACCGGATATCGTATCTATGGCGAAAGCACTTGGAGGCGGTATGCCAATCGGTGCGATCTGTGCAACAGAAGAAGTCGCAAAAGCCTTTACACCAGGTTCTCATGGAACCACCTTTGGCGGACATCCTGTCAGCTGTGCAGCAGCACTGGCAGAGGTCAATGAGCTGCTTGACAGAGACCTTGCAGGAAATGCAAAGGAAGTTGGTGCTTATTTCATGGAGAAATTAAACACACTTCCTCATGTAAAAGAAGTCAGAGGACAGGGATTGCTGGTCGGTGTTGAATTTGATGATACAGTATCAGGAGTAGAAGTAAAACATGAATGTATCCACAGAAGACTGCTGATCACTGCAATCGGAGCACATACAATTCGAATGATTCCACCTCTTATGATTACAAAAGAGGACTGCGACAAAGCGGTAGAGATTATCCGCGCATCCGTGGAAGCATTAGCATAAG
>JAUNPJ010000088.1 GCA_030536755.1 Eubacteriales bacterium
CTGTCCCATCATCCGATAGAATTCAAAAAATACTCATGTACCCGTGTATCTTGTGTTAGTTCCGGATGGAATGCAGTCACAAGCTGGTTATCCTGACGTGCTGCTACGATATGTCCGTCAACTTCCGACAGAATTTCTGCCTTTGGCCCTACCTCGCTGATGTAAGGGGCTCGGATAAAGGTCATCGGAACTTCTTTGGAAGGACCGAAATCGGCAGTTGCATGAAAGCTTCCAAGCTGCCTTCCGTAGGCATTTCGAACAACCGTAATATCCATCGTGCCCAGATTTACCTGTTTTTGGGTAGGATTTTCAATTTTATCAGCGAGAAGGATCATACCAGCGCAGGTTCCAAATACCGGAAGACCTGCCTGGATTTTTTCTTTTAAAGGTTCCATCATGCCAAGATCGGTAAGGAGCTTTCCGATTACCGTGCTCTCACCGCCGGGGATGATGACTCCGTCCATAGGTTCATTTAAATCGGCTAGCTGCCGGATTTCAAAAGTTTCTGTTCCCAGGGATTCCAGAATTTGTCTGTGTTCGATAAAAGCACCCTGGACTGCCAAAACTCCAATTCTCATTATTTACCACGCTCCGCCATTAATAATTCAATCTCACTTTCGTTGATGCCAACCATAGCTTCGCCGAGATCCTCAGAAAGCTCTGCCAGAAGTTTGGCGTCGGTGTAGTTGGTAACTGCCTGAACGATCGCGGAAGCTCGTTTTGCCGGATTGCCGGATTTGAAGATACCGGAACCTACAAAGACACCTTCTGCACCAAGCTGCATCATCAACGCGGCATCAGCAGGAGTTGCCACACCGCCGGCTGCAAAGTTTACAACAGGAAGTTTACCGTTTTCTGCCACATATACGACTAAATCGTAAGGAACCTGAAGATTTTTTGCTGCGTCAAACAGTTCATCCTTGCTCATGGAAGTGAGCTGGCGAATCTGGCTCTGCATTTTTCTCATATGGCGGACTGCCTGTACGACATCTCCGGTACCAGGCTCACCTTTGGTACGGATCATGGCTGCACCCTCATTGATGCGGCGAAGTGCCTCTCCCAGGTCTTTGGCACCACATACAAACGGAACTTTAAACTGTGTCTTGTCAATATGATAAACATCATCTGCCGGTGACAATACTTCACTTTCATCTATGTAATCAATTTCAATCGCTTCCAGAATCTGTGCCTCTGCGAAATGACCGATTCGGCATTTGGCCATAACAGGAATAGAAACGGCTTCCTGAATGCCCTTGATCATTTTCGGATCGCTCATACGGGAAACACCGCCTGCAGCACGGATGTCAGCAGGGATACGTTCCAGTGCCATAACTGCACATGCACCTGCCTCCTCTGCGATTTTTGCCTGTTCTGGTGTGGTAACATCCATGATGACGCCGCCTTTGAGCATCTGTGCCAGTTCTTTGTTTAATCCATAACGTTCATTGTTCATTTTTTCATAATCTCCTTTACAAGTGTGATGCACTTTATTATAATAAAATCTGACATTATGAAAATAACCATTTTAATATATTTTTATAAGACCAGATAGGGAGAAGCGTGTATGTTGACGTATGATTTTGATAAGAGGGGAGAAAAACCGATTTATGAATGGCTCTATGAGTGCATGAAAAATGATATTCTGGATGGAAAAATCAAGGCGGGAGAGAAACTTCCCTCGAAGCGAAGTCTGGCAAGGCATCTGGAAATCAGTGTGATCACTGTGGAAAATGCTTATGCGCAGCTGATGGTGGAAGGGTATGTGTATGGCGTAGAGAAAAAAGGATATTTTGTCAGCAGACTGGAGGAGCGTATTGCGCAGCCGAAGGAGCCTCCAAGGGAGAACTGCGAAGAACAGCATAAGAAAAAATACCGTTATGACTTGACCGCCAACAGTACGGGAGTGGATCATTTTCCATTTTCGGTCTGGGCAAAACTCCTGAGAAAAGTATTATCAGAAAAAAAGACAGAGATCCTTATGCGGTCGCCGTATCAGGGTGTTCTGGAATTGAGAGAGGCAATCTCGCTTCATCTGTATCACTTTCGGGGGATGTCCGTAGAACCGTCGAGAATCGTTGTAGGGGCCGGTACGGAATATCTGTATGGGATGCTGATTCAGCTTCTTGGGCGTGACAAAATTTATGGGATAGAAAATCCCGGTTACCAGAAAATCCGGAAGATTTATGAAAAAAATGATGTGCAGTGCAGGCATCTTCCTCTGGATAAAAGTGGATTGTCCCTGGAAGAGTTGGAAAAAAATGACGTACAGATCGTGCATATTTCTCCGGCCCATCATTTTCCTACGGGTATTGTCATGCCGATTAAAAGAAGGCAGGAGCTGCTTCGATGGGCGCAGCAGGAGGAAGGTCGCTACATTATTGAGGATGATTATGACAGTGAGTTTCGTTTTACAGGAAGACCGATTCCTACCATGCAGAGCATTGATCAGCAGGAGAGGATCATTTATATCAATACTTTTTCCAAAACGATTTCCCCATCTATGCGTATCAGTTATCTGGTGCTCCCGAATCATCTGATGGAGCGTTATAATCAAGAACTGAGTTTTTATTCCTGTACAGTCCCGGCGTTTGAGCAGTATACGCTGGCCGAATTTATGAAACGGGGATATCTGGAGCAGCACATCAACCGCATGAGAAATTATTACCGCAGTCAGAGAGATGCACTGATTTGTGCGTTGGAGAAAAGCAGTCTGGCGGATCGAATGGAGATTACGGAGGAAGATGCAGGTCTTCATTTTCTTGTGAATATCCGTACTGACCGGAGCCTGGAAGAGTTAAAAAGGCGTGTGGAATCGGCAGGAGTGCGTTTATCCTGGCTGGATGAATATTACTATGAGTTGTTAGAGCATCCGCCGACGACGGCGGTATTTAATTATTCTGGAATTTCCGGGGAAGATATTTCGGGGGTGCTGAAGGCTCTGGAGGAAGCGGTTTGGTAAAGCCAGTCTTTACGCGTGTTTGGGAATATGGTAAAATAAAAAAATCAAAAAACGAGGAGGCGGAATTATGAGTGAAGAAAAAAAACAGGTAACAGAGGAAAAAGAACAGGAAACAACGCAGGAACTCAGTGAGACATGGGCGCAGGATGCGCTTGCTGATCTGGAAGACTGGATTGAAGAGCAGGGAATTTATATTCGCCAGTAATCATATACTGTAATGAGACTCCTGTGGGAGTGAGAGGCTGGTGAAAAATAACCGCTGCATAATCGCTTTTTTGGGAGTGCTCGCCATTTTGGCTGGAGCACTCCTGCGAAAGAGCGAAATAGATGGGACAAAGGTGTCCGCCACACAATTGGCTGAAAAGACAGGAGAAGCACCGCGGGTTGCTTTGACTTTTGATGATGGACCAGGAAGTGAAACCACGGAAAGGCTGCTCGATGGGTTGAAAGAGCGAAATATCAAAGCCAGTTTTTTCCTTATGGGAAAAAATATTTCGGGCAATGAAAATCTGGTAAAACGTATGAAAGAGGAAGGTCATCTCATCGGCAATCATACGTTTAATCATGTGCAGCTTTCCCATTTATCGGATGCTAAAGCCTGCGAAGAGATTACACGGACCAGCGATGCGATTTACCAGATTACCGGACAATATACCACTTTTATAAGACCGCCTTTTGGAGAGTGGAAAAAAAATCTGGAATGTATTGTGACGATGCTGCCTGTACTGTGGACGGTCGATCCGGTGGATTGGAACACGGATGATGTGGATCTTATCGTGCGTCGTGTGGAGAAGGTCGTACAGGATGAGGATATCATACTTCTGCATGATATTTATGCCAGTTCTGTGGATGCGGCTTTTCGCATCGCGGATGATCTGAAGGATCAGGGATATACGTTTGTGACTGTGGATAAGCTGATTCTGGAATAAGACGAAAAATCAGGAGAGATCAATGGATTTATTTGAATATGCAAAGCAAAATACATTAGAAAAGGAATCGCCGCTGGCCTCCCGCCTTCGTCCTGCGACGCTGGATGAGGTGGTGGGCCAGGAGCATATCATTGGAAAGGACAAGCTGTTGTACAGGGCTATTCTGGCCGACAAGCTTAGTTCGATTATTTTCTATGGGCCGCCGGGGACCGGCAAAACGACATTGGCGAAGGTGATCGCCAATACCACCAGTGCAGAATTTACGCAGATCAATGCTACCGTTGCCGGAAAGAAGGACATGGAGGCTGTGGTGCAGCAGGCACAGCACACGCTTGGTGCTTATGGCAAAAAGACGATTCTTTTTATTGATGAGATTCACCGCTTTAATAAAGGACAGCAGGATTATCTTCTGCCGTTTGTGGAGGACGGAACGATTATTCTGATTGGCGCTACGACAGAAAATCCTTATTTCGAAGTGAATGGTGCGCTTTTGTCGCGTTCGATTATTTTTGAGCTGAAATCCCTGGAAAAGGAAGACATCAAAAAACTGATTCTAAGAGCGGTGGAAGATAAGAAAAAAGGTCTGGGAAATTATAAGGTCAGGATTGAGGAAGATGCGCTGGAGTTTCTTGCGGATATGGCAGGAGGTGACGCCAGAGCTGCACTCAATGCCATTGAGCTTGGTGTGTTGACAACGCAGCGTGCGCAGGATGGGTGGATCCATATTAATCTGGAGACTGCCTCTCAGTGCATTCAGAAAAGAGTGGTTCGCTATGATAAAAATGGAGACAATCATTACGATATCATTTCAGCATTTATCAAGAGTATGCGTGGCTCCGATCCGGATGCGGCAGTTTATTATCTTGCAAAAATGCTCTATGCGGGAGAGGATATTAAATTTATTGCTCGCAGGATTATGATCTGCGCATCGGAGGATGTGGGAAATGCAGATCCGATGGCGCTGACTGTAGCTGTGTCGGCAGCGCAGGCTGTGGAACGCATCGGTATGCCGGAAGCACAGATTATTCTTGCACAGGCGGCTTCTTATGTAGCCTGTGCGCCAAAAAGCAACTCGGCAGTCAATGCAATTTATGCGGCTATGAGAAGTGTCAAAAAGACAAAGACGACTGTGCCGCCGCATCTGCGCGATGCACATTACGGAGGCGCTGCCAAACTCGGTCATGGGTTGGATTATAAATATGCGCACGATTATCCGAATCATTATGTCAAGCAACAGTATCTCCCGTCGGAGATTCTGGGAGAAAAATTCTATGAACCGTCTGACATGGGATATGAGCATACCATAAAAGAACATTTCAAAAAAATAAAAGGGGAAAGCTGATGAAAAGGCTTTCCCCTTTTGAACGTAATCATAAAAGTGTTTCCATAAGCTGTCCATAAATGTCATGGCATTTGGAAGGCCATTTGGAACACATAGTCTGTGCGGCTGCTTCGGTAGGAACGGTGACTGTCATGTCGATCAATTGTGTATGGCGTTCTTTCAACTGCAGACGGACAGCATATTCTCCTACGGTAGACTTGTAATAGTCGGCAATCGCAGATACCTCTTCCCGGAGCTGGCATCCGTTTTCTATCAAAAATGCATTTACTTCTTCCCGGATTTCAGGGGAGATTTCATTGACAAAGAAATCAAGAGTAGAATTTCCGGCGCTGGTAATCCGATAATAAGAAGTATTACGGATGGTTTCTTTTTCCAGAAGTTTCGAGTCAATCATTTCAGACAGTGATTGCTGAAGATGAAAATAGTTAGTGTACTCTTTGTCCAGAATAAATTCTGAAATCTGGGAATTTGTCAGCGGATAGTCTACTTTACTCAGCATGTAGAGAATAATTAATTTATATAATGTAAAAGGTTTTGCCATACTCATTCCTCATTTCTAAATGGAATACAATTTGCCCTGCCAGGTATTTCGCTCCTTCATTTCTTTGTGAAGCGTGTTCAGCACCGTTCGTTTGCTGCTGCTCCAGACAGGTGCGATTAAAAGTTTCTTTGGACCGTCGCCAGTGATGCGGTGGATGACAAGGTCGGGACGCAGACGTTCCAGGCAGCCAATCAGAAGATCCAGATATTCCTCCATATCGTACACTTCAAACAGACCTTTTTCATAATCAAGAGCGAGATCCGTACCGCGAAGTACGTGAAGAAGCTGAAGCTTGATGCCCTGAATGTCCTGCTGATTGAGATAGGCCATAGTCTGAAAAATATTTTCTTGTGTTTCGCCCGGAAGGCCCAGAATGGTGTGGACGATTACCTCAATGGAAACCTGCCTCAGATTTTTGACAGCAGTCTCAAAACATTGCAAATCATATCCGCGCCGGATATAACGCGCTGTTTTTTCATGAATTGTCTGCAGGCCGAGCTCTACCCAGACCGGTTTTGTACAGTTAAGTTCAGACAAAAGAGCAATCACATCTTCCCCCAGACAGTCTGGCCGTGTACCGATGGAAAGGCCAACGATATCAGGATGTGCCAGAGCCTCTGAGAATATGCGGCGAAGGTAGGAAACGGGGGCATACGTGTTTGTGTATGCCTGAAAATAGGCAATATATTTTCCGGCTGGCCGTTTTTTTGATAACAAAAGTTTTTGCTGCTCGATTTGTTCTGTAATGGACAGCCGACGGTCTCCGGCAAAATCGCCGGAGCCACCAGCACTGCAGAAAATGCAGCCTTTGCTTCCTAGTGTTCCGTCTCTGTTTGGACAAGTCATGCCGCCATCCAGAGAAACTTTATAGATTTTCTCTCCAAATCGTTCTCTGAGCATATAGTCCAGAGAGTGATAAGGTTTTTGGTTCCAGTTCATAAATTAAATCAGTTTTTTGACAGCTTCTGCGACAGCCTCTGCTACGCGAGGATCAAAAGCCTCCGGCATAATGAAATCTTCATTCAGATCTTCGTCGCTTACCAGTGCGGCGAGAGTTTCCGCAGCGGCCAGTTTCATCTCTTCGGTAATCTGAGGTGCGCGGCCTTCCAGTGCGCCTTTGAAGATACCAGGGAATGCTACGACGTTGTTGATCTGGTTCGGGAAGTCTGATCTTCCTGTACCAACGATGCGTGCACCTGCAGCTTTTGCTTCATCAGGAAGAATTTCAGGAATCGGATTTGCCATTGCGAAAATGATAGCATCCTTGTTCATGGTACGTACCATATCCTGTGTCAGAACACCAGGAGCGGAAACACCCACGAAAATATCAGTACCGACAACGGCGTCTGCCAGTGTGCCGGATTTGTCTTCCAGATTTGTCACTTTCAGCATTTCGCGTTTGATATCATTGAGACGTTTGGATTTGCTGGATACAATACCGGAGCTGTCGCACAGAGTCAGATGTTTGAAACCATAGCTTAACAACAGCTTGGAGATTGCGATTCCAGCTGCTCCGGATCCGTTTACGACGATCTTGCAGTCTTCTTTTTTCTTTCCAGTGATTTTCAGTGCATTGATGACACCGGAGAGAACAACGATAGCAGTACCGTGCTGGTCATCGTGGAAGACCGGGATGTCCAGTTCTTTTTTCAGTCTCTCTTCGATTTCGAAACATCTTGGCGCAGAGATATCCTCCAGATTGATTCCGCCGAAAGCAGGCGCAATCTGTTTGACAGCTTTGACGATTTCATCAGTATCCTGCGTGTCCAGACAGATCGGGAATGCGTTGACGCCGCCGAATTCTTTGAATAAGACAGCCTTTCCCTCCATAACAGGCATGGCTGCTTTGGCACCGATGTTTCCAAGACCGAGAACGGCACTTCCGTCTGATACAACGGCGATGGTATTGGATTTGATTGTATATTTATAAACATCATCTGGGTTTTCTGCGATTTTTTTACATGGTTCTGCAACTCCTGGTGTGTAGGCAAGAGCCAGATCTTCTCTTGAACTGATTGGGGCTTTTGAAGTGGTTTCCAGTTTTCCATTCCACTGCTCATGGAGCTGCAGTGCTTTTTCATTGATTGTCATAATTTAGACTCCTTTTTTCAAATCATGTTTACTTGTTCTGTAATATCATAACATTTGGAAAATGGTTTCGCAACTTTTGTGGAAAATTTTGAAAAAATAAAAAGAATATGAAGTTCTGTACTTTTTTACGACCAGATAGTATAATGATAAACATTAGGAGGAAACCTTATGCTGAACGAATTTTCAAGGATGGAGATTTTGCTGGGAGAAGAAGGTGTCAATCGCCTTGGGGCTGCAAGGGTTGCAGTTTTTGGACTTGGCGGTGTCGGTTCTTATGTGGCGGAAGCTCTGGCTCGCTGCGGCATTGGGGGATTGACACTGGTGGATCATGATGTGATATCGGTGACCAATATCAACCGACAGCTGTATGCGCTGCATTCTACAGTCGGCAAAGCAAAAACCCGTGTGGCCAAAGAACGTATCCGGGATATCAGTCCGGATATCCTGGTAAAAACCTATGAAACTTTTTATAATACAGATACTGTGGACTTATTCAATTTTAGAGAATATGATTATATTGTAGATGCCATTGATACAGTGTCTGCCAAGCTGCTTTTGATCGAGAATGCAAAGGCGGCGGGAACACCGGTGATTTCCTGTATGGGAACAGGCAATAAGCTTGATCCGACCCGTTTTGAGATTACGGATATATCCAAGACCAGTGTGTGTCCGTTGGCAAAAGTGATGCGTCAGGAGCTGCGCAAAAGAGGAATCCGCAAAGTAAAAGTTTTATATTCCAAAGAAAAACCAATCAGAAATTTTGATAAAAACGGGGAGAAGAAGGGAAATACACAGCGTCCGGTGCCGGGAAGCATTGCTTTTGTACCCAGTGCGGCAGGACTTTGTATCGCTTCGGAAGTTGTGAAAGACTTGCTCAGCGTTAGCGGAATGGTAAAAAAATAAGAAAAGAATGAGGAAGAAATGTTGGATATAGAGATTTATAATAAATTTTGTGAGATAACAGGAGAACAACAGGTATCCTGCGATGAGCCGATGAGCAGACATACCACGTTTCGGATCGGAGGGCCGGCAAAATATTTTCTCTGCCCGCATTCTGTGGAAGAACTCAAAAAAATCCTGGAATTTTGTCGAGACAGACAGCTGGATTATTTTGTGCTTGGAAATGGAAGCAATCTTCTTGTCAGTGACGAGGGATATCATGGCGTTGTGATTCAGTTGTATCGAAATTTTTCAGATATTACAGTAGAGGGAACACGGATGCGCATCCAGGCGGGAGCGCTGCTTTCTTCTGTGGCAAGAAAAGCACTCGAGGCCGGACTTACTGGATTTGAGTTTGCCGGAGGAATTCCGGGAACGTTAGGCGGCGGCGCTGTTATGAACGCTGGAGCTTACGGCGGAGAACTGAAGGATGTACTTACAGAAGTGACGGTTCTTACAAAAGAAGCAGAAGTACTGGTCCTGCAGGCAAAGGATCTTCAGATGGGATATCGCACCAGTATTATCAAAACAGCAGGATATATTGTGCTGGAGGCAGTGATCGAACTTCAGGAAGGTGACCAGGAAGCAATCCGAAGCCGGATGCGTGAACTGACAGAACTGCGTACTTCCAAACAGCCGTTGGAATATCCAAGTGCCGGAAGTACTTTCAAAAGGCCAAAAGGGTATTTTGCCGGAAAGCTGATCATGGATGCCGGACTGCGCGGGTATCAGGTAGGCGGTGCGCAGGTGGCTGAAAAACACTGCGGTTTTGTGATCAACAAAGACGGTGCCACTGCGCAGGATGTGGTGCAGCTGATGAGAGAAGTCGTACAGAAGGTACAGGAAGAATTTGGAGTTACGCTGGAACCGGAAGTAAAATTCCTGGGTGATTTTGAATAAAAAATAATGAACATTTATGCGAAAAATACGGGGAAGAATATATGCGTTTTGTAATTGTGACGGGAATTTCGGGAGCCGGAAAAACTACGGCATTGAAGATGCTGGAAGACATGAATTATTTTTGCGTGGATAATCTGCCGGTTCCTCTCATTGAAAAATTCTCTGCTATAGCCATTGATATGACAAGAGATGATATGAAGGATGTGGCGATTGGCGTGGATATACGAAGTGGTCAGTCTTTTAACGAACTGGAGAAAGTTCTTGACAGACTGCAGTCTTCCGGATATCAGTACGAGATTTTATTTCTGGATGCATCGGATGGTGTGTTGATCAAACGTTATAAAGAGACCAGACGGAATCATCCGCTGTCTGCCGGAGGAAGAGTGGATATCGGTATACGCAAAGAGCGGCATCTGCTTGCTTTTTTGAAAGCCAGGGCGGACTATATCATTGATACCAGCAAACTGCTGACCAAAGATCTTCGAAAAGAACTGGAGAAAATTTTTGTGGAGGATCAGGATTTTCAGAATCTGATGATTTCTGTACTGTCCTTTGGATTTAAATATGGAATACCAAGAGATTCGGATCTTGTGTTTGATGTGCGTTTTCTCCCCAATCCTTATTATGTGGATGAGCTTCGTGCTCTCAGCGGCGAGGATGCTCCTGTCAGAGATTTTGTGATGTCTTCTCAGGCAGCACAGGAATTTGCTGCTAAACTGGAGGATATGGTGAAATTTCTCATTCCGCATTATGTGAATGAGGGAAAAAATAATCTTGTGATCAGTATTGGATGTACGGGAGGAAAGCACCGTTCGGTTACGATTGCCAATGAGTTATACAGAAGACTTAGCGGAGGTGTCGGCTATGGCCTTCGCATTGAGCATCGGGATATTCCCAAGGATGCAATCCGTAAAAAGATTTAGAGGTGTAGGGCGTGTCATTTTCGAGTGAGACAAAAGAAGAGCTTTCCAGACGTATCGGGACAGCGAGACATTGTAAAATAGCAGAAATGGCAGCGATTATTTCAGCGTGCGGACATTTTTTAACAGACGAGGAAGGTAGGCTTTCTCTGCGTTTGCAAACAGAAAATGCAGCTGTTTCAAGAAAGTACTTTACATTATTGAGAAAAACATTTAATATAAATACTAACATATCTATTGCAAAGAATCCTTACCTGAAAAAAGGGAGTGTATATACAATTTTAATTCAGGAGCATGAAGAAGCATTGCGGATATTGGAAGCGGTAAAACTGATCCAAAGAAAGGAGAACAACTGGGAATTTCAGAACGTAGTAAATCCTGTTGTGATTCAGAAAGACTGCTGCAAACGTGCTTTTATCCGGGGAGCTTTTTTGGCTTCCGGTTCCATCAGTGATCCGGAGAGATTTTATCATTTTGAAATTGTATGCCAGACACTTGAGAAGGCGCAGCAGCTGAGAGATATTATATGTACCTTTCCGATTGATGCGAAGATTGTCTCAAGAAAGAAGACCTATGTTGTGTACGTAAAAGAAGGGGCTCAGATCGTGGAGCTTCTTGGAATTATGGAAGCAAACGTTGCTCTTATGAATCTGGAAAATATCAGGATTCTGAAGGATATGAGAAATTCTGTGAACCGTAAAGTGAACTGTGAAGCAGCCAATATCCACAAGACTGTAAGTGCTGCGGTAAAACAGATTGAAGATATACGGTTCATAGAAAAAACTGTGGGTTTACAGGAACTCAGCGAGGGACTGGAGGAGATTGCCAGACTCCGGCTGCAGTATCCGGAAGCAACTTTAAAGGAGCTTGGGACTATGTTGAATCCGCAGGTGGGAAAGTCCGGTGTAAACCATAGATTAAGGAAGTTAAGTGCGATTGCACAAGAGTTGAAAGGGAGCAAGGAGGAGCTATTATGATTAGAAGACCTGTAAGGATTAACTTGAATACGGGACTGGAAGCGAGGCCAGTGGCACAACTTGTACAGGTGGCAAGCCAGTTTAACAGTGAGATTTATGTTGAATCTGGAGCGAAAAAGGTAAATGCGAAAAGCATCATGGGAATGATGACTTTGGGTCTGGATATGGGCGAAGAGATTACCTTATCGGCCAATGGAGAAGATGAAGCAGAGGCTATGGCAAGTATGGAAGAATATCTTAATAGCAAATAATACAGGTAAATCATACATAGACAAAAAGCGGAGGGTGCCAGACCTCCGCTTTTTGTCTATGTATGATTGGATTATATGATTGCATTATATAGAAGAAGGAAAAATTATCTTACATTTTTCAGACGGAACCAGTAACGATAGCAATCTTCAAAACCGAGATTTCGATAAAGATTTTTGGCGGAAATATTGTCCGGAACAACCTGAAGGTAAGCGCGAGTTGCGCCTTGACGGATTCCCTCCATGAGAATGCTCTGACAGATCGCATGGCCATAATGGCGTCGGCGGTAAGCCGGGTCTACATGAATGGCATACAATCCGATATGATCACGGTCCAGTATGCCAAGACCTATGGCTGCGATGCGGTTGTCCTGCGTGATCGATGCCGCCACGGTATCCTTTGGGATCGCTGCGTACATGGTTGGGACGATGCGGCGGTGAATCATACTGGTGGTTCCCTTAAAAGAAAACAGTGCATCCAGCCAGTTCCAGGAAATTTCGCGATCCAGATTTACCTGAACGGGAAGAGGAGATGGTTGAAACTGAGAAAGATCCATCGTTTTTGTCTCGGTCGGGTGTGCAATTCGATAGCCCAGAGAGGCCAGCTTCTTGTCAAAAGAAGGATCAATTAGAGGGGAAATCTTAAAAATACAGGGTGTTCCCCAGTGACGGTATATGTTTTCGCAGAAGCTGATCTTTTCATCCAGGGGAATCGTGGAAGTTCCGATTTGCTCTACGCTGTTGGTGCGGTGTGTATAAAAATAGGAAAAACGCAGAAGCCAGCCGTCGTAAATCTGAATTTGATGAGAGGGCCAGGCATTCAAGGACATGTCTTCCACCTTTTTAATATAAGATAACATAATGAATAACCTCCGGTATTGGTTTTGCGCCTGTTTGTAATGGCGCGTTATCTATATAATAAGGAGTTATGATAAGAAAAACAAGAAAATTTACAATTTTAGTGTACAGAATGCGTGGAAAATGTTAAAATAGCAGTTGATACAAAATTAAGATAAAAAAGCGAGGAGAGAAGAGAATGTCTAAATTTCTTAAATTTATCGTACATATGGTAATTTTTCTGGCAATTCTTGATGTGCTTGCTTTGGCCGTTCCGCCGTTTATGGGAATCAATACGGCAATCATAGATGGTACCAAAGAAAGCAACATGCCAAAAGGATCTGTGACTTACGCAGAATCGGTCAGTATCAATGAACTGAAAGCAGATGATTCGATTTTGGTGCAGGAGGGAGAAAGCGTATACCGTTATAAGATCATTGCAGCCGATGCTGCAAATGGCACATTTGATGTATACGATCAGACCGATGTGGAGGCGGGACAGAAAACGATCACGCTGAGAAATACAGCACCAAGAGTCATTATTACGGTGGGATATATTGGATATCTGATCATTGCCACACAGAGTATGGAAGGACTGATTATTATCGGTCTTGTGATTCTCTTCCTTATTATACTATTTATCCTCTCAGAACTGTGGAGAAAGGATAAGCGTATCCCGGCAGCGGGGGAGTTCGAAAGCGCAGACGACGAGGCGATTGCTGAAGTGGCAGCAAGCAGAGAGCCTGCCCAGGAATCGAAGTCTAAGCGTGAAATCAAGAAAGAGATGAAAAAGCGCGCTAAAGAAGAGAGCCGCCGTGATAAGGAACGGGCAAGGCAGGAATACGAAGAGGCAACCAGACAGCTGAAACAGGAAGCCAAGGAACGCAAAAAACAGGCAAAACGCAAAAAGAAAGAGGCGAAGAAGCGCGCGCGCGTAGGCGGTTTTATTGAGGACTACGATCCGATTGAAGCAAAAATTCCTCAAAAGCGTACGCAGGAGACGAAGGCTCGCACAACATATACGCCGGAAGATGAGGCGAATGAGGTGCTGCGCCAGGAAGTGGCAGCAGCTACAGCAGAAACGATATACATGGAGCCTGTGCCATCTGAGACACCTCGGATGAGCGAGACGAAGGAAACTGTTTTTTCGCGGGAGGTACTTCGGGAAGAAGCAGCCAGAATGGTGAGAGAGCTTTCGGTGGAGGAGCCGGAACCTGTACAGGAGCCGGAAGAAGTTCCCGTTAAGAAGATGGCAATTCCGACTTACACAGAAGAAGAACTTCTGGCCAGAGCGCAGGAGGCGGGAGAAACACCAAATGTGGTAAGAGATGAGCAGATGGGAGTTACTCTTTTGGATTATTCCGACATTATTATAGAAGAAACACCTTCCGATGAAGGAAACACCCAGTAAGAACTGTGTATGTTACTGTTCACACTGCACTATCCCGCGAGGTGTTTTGGCATGAATATGCCAAAATCCCGAGACATACAA
>JAUNPJ010000138.1 GCA_030536755.1 Eubacteriales bacterium
ATGAGTGAATTTAAGTTGACATCGATTGAAGAATTTGAAGCCGCCACGGACAGGCTTTTGGAAACAGGAAAGAAAGTGGGGGCAGATTCCTGGCAGCTTCGTGTGAAAAATCAGACACCACATTGTAAATTTGGTGAGGAAGGAATTTGCTGTCGTATTTGCTCTATGGGTCCATGTCGTATTACGAAGAAAGCTCCAAGAGGAATCTGTGGATGCGATGCACATGGAATCGTAGGAAGAAACTTTTTGCGCTTCGTTGCAGGTGGAGCTGCGACACATTCGGATCATGGACGTGAAATCTGCCATACATTAACGCATGTAGCGCCAGATGGAAATTACAAAGTAAAAGATCCGGAAAAATTACTTCGTATTGCAAAAGAATGGGGCGTAGAGACGGAAGGAAGAGATATTTATGATCTGGCACATGAGATGGCAGAGCTTGCTCTTATGGAATATGGAAAGCCATATGGCGTGCAGCGTTGGTTAAAACGTGCTCCTGAGCATACACAGAAATTATGGAAAGATGCAGAGATTGAACCAAGAGCAATTGACCGTGAAGTATCTACTGCGATGCATATGACACATATGGGCAACTCCAGCAAGCCGGAAGCGTTGATTCGTCAGTCACTTCGTTCTGGTCTGTCTGATGGCTGGGGCGGTTCTATGGCTGGAACGGAGTTCTCAGACGTTATGTTTGGAACACCGAAGCCTGTGGATACAGAGGCAAACCTTGGCGTAATGAAAGAAGATATGGTAAATATCATTGTACATGGTCATGATCCAAGCTTGTCGGAGATGATTTGTGAATATGCGGAGGATCCGGAAATGATCGCGTTGGCAAAAGAGGTTGGTGCAAATGGAATCAACGTTGCCGGTGTGTGCTGTACCTCCAATGAAGTTGCAATGCGCCGAGGAGTTCCGATGGCTGGTAACTTCCTGCAGCAGGAAAATGTGGTATTGACAGGGGCATGTGAGGCGATTGTTGTTGACGTGCAGTGTATCTTCCCGGCATTAGGACCTCTGAGCAAATGTTTCCATACAAAATTTATTACAACATCACCAATCGCACAGATGCCGGATTCTGATTTTATCCGTTTTGATGCGGATACAGCAGGAGAAAATGCAAAGAAAATCGTAAGAGCAGCAGTAGAAAATTTTGTAAACCGCAAAAAAGAACTTGTACATATTCCGCAGTTAAAGCAGAAAGCAACGGTAGGCTATTCAGTAGAATCGATTGTAAAGACCTTAGATGGTGTAACCAATTCTCAGGTTGATATTACAGGAACAACAAAACCGTTGATTGAATGTATTACTTCAGGTGTTATCCGTGGTGCTGTTGCCATGGTTGGATGTAATAACCCAAGAGTCCGTCCTGATTCCGCCCATGTGGGACTGATGAAGAAACTGATTGAAAATGATATTATTCTTGTTCTTTCCGGATGTTCTGCGCAGGCAGCAGCCAGAGCCGGGCTGATGGATAAGAGAGCAAAAGATCTCTGTGGAGCAGGATTAAAACGTGTATGTGAACTGGCTGACATTCCTCCGGTTCTGCATATGGGATCTTGTGTAGATATTAGCCGTATGATGGTTCTTGCGTCTGAGCTGGCGAAAGATTCTGGATTGAACATTTCTCAGCTTCCGTTAGTTGGATGTGCTCCGGAATGGATGTCTGAGAAGGCAGTATCTATTGGAAATTACGTAGTAGCAACAGGTATTGATACCTTCCTTGGCGTGGCACCACAGGTAACAGGCTCTGATCAGGTTGTTGGGTGGCTGACAGAAGGTGTTCGTGACTGGGTAGAAGCTGCTTATACAGTAGAAACAGACATTGACAAATTAGGTGACGCGATGATTGCACGAATTGAAGAGAAACGTGCGGCTCTTGGAATTTAAGGAGGAAAAAACGGTGACATTATTTGAAAGAGTATTTAATGGAAATGATGCTGTGTATGGTCTGACGGAGCAGGCAATCGATGCAGCTATCGCCCAGCACGGTGAAGAGA
>JAUNPJ010000139.1 GCA_030536755.1 Eubacteriales bacterium
CCGTATCTTCTATCTTATCATACATCTTATAAAGACGATCATCAAGGTCTGCTTTACGTTTGATGTAGTGCTTATCATCCGGGTCAAGGGTATCAATCTCATCAATCAAACGAGACTTAGTGGCATAACTCTGGCGGAGCTGTTTTTCATAGTTGGCAATCTCCCGCTCAATGGCAGAGGTATCTATCTTCATATTGATTTTTTGCTGCATCATCGCCGCAAACTTCGGATTGCTGACCAGCTTGATAATAACCTCTGCAACAGCACTGTCCAGCAGTTCCTCATTGATTTGCTTCTTGTATTCACACTTGTGACCACGAGTCATGGTACGATGTTTACAGCCATAATAGAAGAAATCCTTGTACTTCGTACCATCTGCCTTGTGTTTAATACTCTTGTTACCGTACATTCCGGCTCCACAAATCGGACATTTTAGTAATCCAGTCAGCAGGTGTACCTTATTATCCTTGCCGTTGTTGACTTTTTCATATTTTTTCGCCTGGGCAAGCAGTTTTACCTGAGCTTCGTGCCAAAGTTCTTCTGATACAATGGCTTCATGCAGACCATCAACTAACAGATAATTTTCCTGCTCCACAAGTCGGTAATCATTACGAGTTCCATGTACCTTTTCCGTTCTTCTCCTGCCGTAAGCGATTTTACCGCAGTAAACGGGGTTTTTCAAAATTCTGCGAATCAATGCTGCATCAAACAAAGGATTTTTTCCATTCTGTCTCTGAATCTTATTGATACCGTGATTGGCAAGGTATTTTGCAAGACCGTTTGCTCCCATATCGGTATGCACATACTGGTCAAAGATAATGCGGATTGCCTCGGCTTCTTCCTCGTTGATATACAGCATACCTTTCTCCAATTTGTAGCCGTAAGGAGCAAAGCCGCCGTTCCATTTACCCTCACGGGCTTTCTGGATTCTGCCCTCCATCGTCTGAACACGGATATTCTCACGCTCAATCTCAGCAACCGCAGACAGCACGGAAATCATCAGCTTACCAACATCTTTGGAGGAATCAATGCCATCCTCCACACAGATCAGATTGACACCGAAATCCTGCATCACCTGTAAAGTGGAAAGTACATCTGCCGCATTTCTTCCGAAACGGGATAATTTGAACACCAACACATAAGACACGCCATCTTTACCGGACTTGATATCCTCCATCATGCGGTTAAATTCCAATCTGCCCTCGATGGACTTTCCCGATTTACCGGCATCCTCATATTCACCGACAATCTCGAAGTCGTTGGACTCTGCATAGGCTTTCATTCTTGATTTCTGAGCATCCGAAGAGTAGCCGTCTACCTGAACAGCAGTAGATACTCTCGTATAAACATATACTTTTATTTTCTCTTTCATATCGCCATCCTCATTTGTGCCACAAGCTGTGGCATAATTCAGCTTTCATCATCCGTTACTTTTTTCCGTCAGTTTTCTGTTCCAGCATCTTTATCGAATTCAGATAATCCTGTTCCACATCGCTGAGCGTTTTAGCCTTATATTTTCGATATTCTCCAGTTGCTTTATCAACAGCCTGCTTATGAGTAATGCTTCCATTTCCCTTCAAAAGTTGTTCTCCGCTCATTGTAAGAATGCGATCCAGATGTTCCGCCCAATCCTGCATGGTCATTGCCTGTTCACGCTCTGCCTGACGCTCTGCAAAATCAAGATATCCGGATACGAGCTGTCCCATAGCACGAAGCTCTTTCTCATCCAGATAGTTTTTAGCGACAATCGCTTCTTTAAGTGTCGGCTGATTACCGGCAAAGGTGGTAAGTCCCATGAACTCTTTTTCTGCATCCGCTCTTGTATAAATCACTTCTGCTGCTGTCTGTCCGTGAATGGCATAATGAATTTTGTTCTGAACCTTTTTGAAAAATCGGACAGAGATTTCCGCTTTCGGATCATAATCAATGCTGGTGGCATAGATTTCAAGCACCTGTCGATAAAATACCTTTTCCGATGCACGAATGTCTCTGATTCTTTCA
>JAUNPJ010000140.1 GCA_030536755.1 Eubacteriales bacterium
GCCTCATAAAACGTTGCAGGAATTAAACCTGCTGGACCGCTTCCTGTTCGCGGAAGCAATGGACAACCCGGAGAATGTACGGGTTCTGCTGGAGATTATTTTAGGAAAAGAGATTCTGCTTGCTGCTCCTCCCCAGACAGAGAAGGAAAAACGCCTGTCCCCACAGCTTCGCTGTATCCGTATGGATGTACTGGCTCAGGACAAGGATAACAGTCTCTATGATACGGAAGTACAGCAGCAGAACACCTTAAACCTTCCGCACCGCAGCCGGTTTTACCAGGCCCTCATTGACAGCAAGCTGCTGGGCGCCGGTGAAGTTGACTTTCGGAAGATGAGCGATGTCTATCTCATCCTGATTGCCCCGTTCGACTTATTCGGCATGGGCAAATACCGGTATACCTTCCGGATGGAGTGTGAGGAATCACCGGGACTCGATCTGAAGGACGGAGCCGTGCGGATTTTCCTGAATACCCATGGCACAAACGACGATGAGGTAAATCCGGAATTGGTCGAACTTCTGAAATACATCGAAAGCTCCACTGCCGAAACCGCTTCCAGATGCACAAGCGAACGCATCCAGAAATTACAGGAACGCATCCAGCTTATCAAATCAAGTGAAGAGGTGGGTCTTAAGTATATGCAGGAATGGGAAGAAAAGATTTATGAACAGCGCGAAGCGAAAGAACAAGGTATTTCAATCGGTGAAAAGCGGCAATTGAAAAAAATGGTTGATAAGAAGCTAAAGATGAATAAATCCATCGAAATTATCGCCGCTGAATTAGACGAATCCGAGGAAGCCATCCGAGATATCATCAACTGGACGGATACGGAAGCTTCCGCTTCACCGGCAGAAAACAGGAATTAAAAGAAACAAATATCCCACGAAGCAGTGATGGAGCAATCCTCGTTGCCTCGTGGGATGCTATTTTATTGCTTTACAGAGGTATATAATGTCTCCTGATTTTTTTTCATTTTTTCTCTGTATATATGCCGAAAATACAAAAAACCAAGCTCAGTTTCAATTACTCTCGTGAATGGGGTTATTATCTCTGTATTCAACAACAACTCAAACTTATTGATCCTGGCTTTATTCGCTATTCCTTCAACAAATTTTCTGTTATATGTTGATACTGTCAAATATCCTTCACAAAAATATCATTATTATTCCTAAAAGTCACTTTATGACTGGTGATTGATCCAAAAGCAGGATACTTAGTATCCAAATCGCCAGGAATATAATGTCTCGGAATCAGTTCTGCCTTATCATTAGTGAAATAATATGCCATATTTTCACTAATCAGATAATGAAAGAATGAGGTTTTTTCAGAAATTAATGTATCTAAACTTTTAGTGCCGGTTGGTTCCTTCCCAGTAATCCACTGCCACCCGCCTTCTTCTAAAGGGTAACGATAAATAAAAGTAACCCTGATATACTGCAAATCAATATCTGAAATTTCAGAAATTAATGACAATAAATTTTCGCATAAACGTTCTATATATCGATGTGAATTATATAGCAGTACATTTTCCTTATAATCGTAATGCACTTTGTATGTTTCATCTTTCAATAAATCACCCTTTATCTGAATAACATGATTAATACGATTTAATGCTCTTTGAGAAATGCGATACCGATTATTATCATATTCCTGCATTCGTAATTTTTCCATTTCAGACTCCTCCTGCAAGGAATATTTCACTACACGAAATATTAATATACACGATGCAATCAGCACCAAAATCCAGCGTACTTCTATACTCATGTACCTGTCTGGTATTTCCAGAATGAAAGGTATACAAAATGGCACTATGATTAAAAATAAATTTTTAATCACTAAGGTATATTTTCGCTTTTTTTGCTCATTCATATAACTTCCCCCTTTTCGTACAATCCATCAAAAAAGCGCCGCCTCACAGACCTTCGTCCATTCAGCAGCGCTTCTTCATCGCCATTCGCTTTCTCGTATACAAAGCGT
>JAUNPJ010000013.1 GCA_030536755.1 Eubacteriales bacterium
ACACCTTCAATACCGGAAAGCATGTCCTCTGTCTTCCAGCCAGCCATTGCCATGTAATTCATAGCCTCAGCCGCCTCGGATGCAGAAAACTTGGTCTTACTTCCCATCTCTCTGGCCTTAGCAGTCAGGTCTTCCAACTCTTTTCCGCTTGCACCGGATACTGCCGCCACCTTACTCATGGCAGTTTCAAAATCAGCCGCAGTCTTCACAGAAGCAGTACCAAGAGCAGTCACGGTAGCCGTAACCGGAAGAAGCTTTTTTCCTGCTCCCTCAATGTTACTACCCACATCCTTTAACTTCTCACCAGTCGCTGATATCTTCTGTAAAGCAGTAGCAGACTGATTTGCCTGCTCTTCCAGTCTTTTCAGTTCCTGCTCAGTTTCAATAATCTCTCTTTGCAGAGCATCATACTGATCCTTGGAAATTGTTCCATTCTTAAGAGCTTCATCCGCCTGCTGTTGTGCGGTCTTAAGAGTCTCTAACTTATTTTTTGTTTCCTCAACAGCCTGTCCAAGTAGCTTATGCTTCTGAGCCAGAAGCTCCGTATTGCCCGGATCCAGCTTAAGAAGCTTCTCCACATCCTTAAGCTGTACCTGGGTATTTCGAATCTCGGTATTAACACCCTTTAATGCTGTCTGAAGTTTCGTGGTATCGCCGCCAATTTCAATGGTAATACCTTTAATTCTCGATGCAGCCATACCGAACCTCCCTTCATTTTATGGCAAAATAAAAGAGCCGATCTCTCGACTCTTTCCAAAACAAAAGCACCAGTCAACTTAATGGCTGATGCTCTGCGCCTTATTTTTTTACATTTATCAAACCACAATCCACAAAAACTGGAAATTCTCAGTCATCCAGTTTATTCTTTTCACCCCATACACAAAGCTGATCCAAGACGACCATCAAGGATTTTCCTCGCTCGGACAAGCTGTACTCTACTTTTGGCGGAATTTGTGGATACTCCTTTCGGATAATTAGCCGGTCAGTCTCCAACTCCTTCAAGTTGGTGCTGAGAGTCTTGTCTGAGATGGTTTTGAGATATCGTTTCAGTTCATTGAACCGAACCGTTTCAAACTCCATTAGACAGTATAGAATCACCATCTTATGCTTGCCGGATATAAGTGACAGGGTGTAGGCAAAACCGGTATCTTCAAAATTGGCGTTTTCGATGTAACTCTGTATCATAGCACTTTCCTCATAGATAGTACCTGTCTTATTTGACAGTACTTGAATTAACAATTTTCTTGGATATAATTATAAGCAAGACGGTTCATACTGTCAATTCAATTTGTAAGGAGTTGTTATTATCAGAACAAAATTGAAGATTACCGAAGGCATTTTTCCTATGCCGGTTCTAATGGTTGCAACCTATAATGATGATGGTAGTGTCAATGTAATGAATGCGGCTTGGGGTACGATGCAGGAACGTGACACGGTTGCTCTGAACCTTACCGAGAGCCACAAGACAGTGCAGAACATTAAAGCACGAGGTGCATTTACTGTCAGCATTGCTGATGCTGCACATATCGTTGAAGCAGACTATTTTGGTGTGGAATCCGGAAACCATGTAGCAGATAAGTTTGCCCGCAGTGGTCTGACCTCTAGCAAAGCAGAAACCGTTGATGCTCCGGTCATCAATGAGTTTCCAATCTGTTTAGAGTGCAAATTCATCGAGTATCAGGGCAACGAGTACGGTTGCGGAGTCATAGGCAAAGTTGTAAACGTCACCGCCAATGAAAGCGTAATGGAGAACGGTAAAATCAACATGTCGCTCGTAAACGCTATTGCATTTGACCCCTATACTCACGGCTATTACAAAGTTACCGAACGTGTAGGTGATGCCTTTAAAGACGGCTTGAAGTTAAGGAAGTAGAATAATATGGACAGGAGCTTTCACACAAACACTCCTGTCCATATTTTAGCAGATAGTTTTCCAAATCCCAATTCTTAATATTGAAACAATCTCTTATGAAAATATGTCAGCATCAAAACTTCATGTTGTTCTCAACTGCATTTACTTCAGAATAAGACTTAAAAATAATATCATATCCCACTAAAAGCAGTCAAAATCAGCCTGCGTAGCAATCACTCTGTAATTCTTGTCCGCGTCCTGATCATTTCCGCTTTCCACATACATGTCATTCACCATTCCGATGGTCAAAAGATCCAAATCCCGAATCGAGATACCCAGTTGAACACATCTTAAAAGAAACAGCGGTGTTGTCATTTGACGGTCTGTTGCACGAAGTTTTTTTTAGCCTCTGCATCTGTTCTCACATTCAATCCCCAAAGCTCAATACCAAGACTTACCAATGAATATGCAAGATTATATGAGCTTATGCTCTTACCAACTCCACCCTTAGTGGCTCCTACCAATATAACTTTTCCCATGACCTACTCCTATCTGAGCAGCTGATCCACAAGTGACTGTGTCTGCTCCATCATTGCCTCGTTTACCATTGCCTTAATATCATCAAAACAGATGACCAGTACCACTATCACCACGAATAACAGTACAAAACCGATTGTCTTTAGACTGTCTCTTCACATACGCCATACCTCGCTTCCCTCTCTGCCACAAACTGAGCATGAAGCTTTGACTTCTCAACCTCAAACTTCTTCTTAAGTGAAGCCATTTCTCTTTCCATAAATGCAGCTTCTGCTTCTGCCATTGCAGCTCTTTCATCATCCGGAGTGATAACCAGCTTTCCATTCTCACAACTGATGGAAACATAATCTCCGATATCAAAACCAAGTTCCTTAAGCCACTGACCTTTCAGTGTGATTGTCGGCGTTGCCTTATAGTTGTAGCCACTCTGGCTCACAACCTTAATACTTCTGTTCTTTGCCATAATCTAAATCTCCTTTTCATAATTTGTCATTGATTGTCTGCTACATTGTCATTTCTCTATCCAGCCCAATGTCACCACCTCCCTTTTGCGAAATAAAAAATAGCTGCCAATGCTTTACGCATCAACAGCTATCGCTTAAGTTCGGTATATTTATGAAGTTATTTCTTTTCAGCCTGCTCTTTTTCGATTATGTCGTAATATTCATCCATATCAAGAGAAAGCTTTATGTAAGAGTCTGCTTTTCGGTTGCTCAAGAGGCACACTGTCTCCACGTGCACCGTCTGACTAAAGTTATCAATCGGGCAGACCCGCTCCACCTGATATCCATGCTCTCCCAGATATTTCACATCCCTCGCCAGCGTCGAACTGTCACAGCTCACATACACCACTCTCTTTGGGCTCATCTTGACGATCGTATCCAGAAGTGTTTCATCGCAGCCTTTTCTCGGGGGATCTACAACGATTACATCGGCATAGACTCCCTCTTTTTCGTATTTTTCCGGCAGGACTTCTTCTGCCTTTCCTACGAAAAATTCTACATTTTTCAGATGGTTCAAGGCCGCATTTCTTCTGGCGTCCTCAATGGCCTGCGGTATGATTTCTACCCCATATACCTGCTTTGCCTTCTGCGCGAGAAAGAGTGAAATCGTTCCGATTCCACAGTAGAGATCCCAGACGGTTTCCTCGCCGGTCAGCTGTGCGTATTCCAGCGCCTTCTCGTACATGCGGCGTGTCTGCGCCGGATTGACCTGATAGAAGGAAAGCGGTGAAATCTGATACTTGATCGTTCCAATGGAATCTGTAATGTAAGTCTGCCCCCAGAGCAGTTTGATCTGATCTCCGAGAATTACATTGGTACGTTCTTTGTTGATATTCAGCGTGATACTAGTCATACCTGGAATCTGCCGAAGACTTTCTGTAAAACTGTCTGCATTTGGAATCTTATTGCCGTTTATGATCAGGCAAACCATCACCTCGCCACTGTCAAAGCCATAACGAGTCAGCACGTGGCGCACCAGACCCTTTCCTGTTTTCTCGTCGTAGGGTTCCACGTGATTTTCTTCCATGTATGCAATCACTTTGTCGAGAATCTGCTCATTGAGTTCCACGCCAAGCAGACAGTTGCGATTTTCTATGATGCTGTGGGTGTGACCCGCATAAAATCCGGTAATGATCTTGCCTTCTTTGTTTCGCCCCACCGGAAACTGCGCCTTATTGCGGTAGCGATACGGATATTCCAGCCCAATGATCGGTTCCATCGGAACTTCTTCCAGACCGCCGATTCGCATGAGATGATTTTTTACTTTATTTGTTTTGAAGCGAAGCTGTTCTTCGTAGGACATCGCCTGAAGCTGACAGCCTCCGCACTGGCGCGCATACGGACATGGCGGTTCCACACGATAAGGAGATTTCTCCACAACCTCCATCAGTCTTGCATACCCATAGTTTTTCTTCGCTTTCATGACTTTCGCCAAAACGGTGTCTCCAATTACAGCATCCTTTACAAAAAGGGTATAGCCATCTACTTTGCCTATACCCTCTCCATCATTTCCCATATCTGTAATTTTCAGAGTCACCAGGTCGTTTTTTGCATAACTTCCTGACATAACTTCCTCCAATATTTATTCTTCTACGGTTCTTCTTAAATTTGATTCAAACAGACGGTTGTATCCCAGCCATTCTTTCTTCTGACCTGCGGAAGCAAAGATTTCTGTCAATGTCTCCATGCGGGCATCTGTGTTGTCTGCAAGATTCAGTGCTACAGCCTCAGCCATAGCTGGTTTCTTCGGCGAACCAAACTCCAGCTCTCCATGGTGTGCCAGAATGCAGTGCTTCAGCTCGCTCTCCAGAACAGAAGGGAATCCTGGAATCTCCTTGATTTTGTCGTGAATCATCTCCGCACCGATCATGATATGGCCAAGAAGCTGACCATCATCCGTATAATCATTTAACGGAAATTCAGAAAGCTCTCTCGTCTTTCCAATGTCATGACACAACGCCGACGCAATCAGCACATCTCTGTTCAGAAGCGGATAGGTCGCTGCATAAAAATCACACAATCTCACCACACCAAGTGTATGCTCCAGAAGTCCTCCCACAAAACCGTGGTGTACTGTTTTGGCCGCAGAATGATTTTGGAAGGATTTGATAAATTCATGATCCTCTACAAACAATTTTTCCAGAAGCTGTGACAGCCAGGTGTTTTTCACGGATTTGATATATGCCAGCAGTTTTCCATACATATCGTCGGTACTGTTTTCGCTGACAGGAAGATAATCTGCCGGATCATACTCTCCCTCGGAAGCCTTCCGAACTCTTTTAATACTCATCTGCAAAGCCCCTGCAAAAGTAGTCACATCCCCTACCACATCAATGTAATCCAGCACATCAAAATCATCGATTCCCTGAGAATTCGGATCCCAGATTTTCGCATCCATACATCCCGTCTTATCCTGCAAAATCACATTTTCATAAGGTTTCCCATTTTTTGTCACAGCAGCCTGTTTGTGCTTACACAAATAAATGCTGCTGATTCTGTCGCCTTCATGGAGCTCATTCAAATACTTCATCTTTTTCATTGCCTTTCTATTTTACACTTATTACGATTTCAAAATTCATCTCCTCATAGCCATCATTTCCCTTGCGCATCAACCGAATCGAAACTTTGTCATCTTTCTTGCATTTCTGCAGTTCCGTTGAAAATTTCTGCATCGTTGTCACTTCTGTTCCATTCAGTTCTGTAATCACATCGGCACTTTGTATTCCCGCAATCATAGCCGGAGACTCCGTGGCCACAGAATCCACATAAATTCCCATTGGAATTCCCGTCTGTTCAGCAATACTCTCTGTCACATCCTGACCATAAATTCCCGCATAGCAAATCTCATTGCCATTGGACAGATCAGCCAGAAGTCTTTTGAGCTGGGCGACAGACAATGCTTTTACCATTGTATCAGTACTCTCGCCAAAAGATTGTGTAATAATTCCAATCACACTTCCTCCCGTATCCAGCAAAACACCGCTTCCCTCTTTACTTCCGAGAATATCCGTTACCAGCAAATTGTATTCGGCATCCACAACCGATACCTTATTGGATACAGAAATAATATTGCCATAAGCCACTGTCTCATTATAACCTGTTGGACTTCCAATGGCAATAACCGGTTTTCCCTGTATCAAACTATACGAATTTCCCAAAGAAGCCACACTAATACCAGCAAGAGTCTCTTCCGATATATTTTTTAACGGAACGGAAACAACAGCAAAGCCCGTTCCCTCATCTTTCTTGCGAAGGCCTCCCTTTGCAATACTTCCGTCACAAAAAGTAACCTGTACCTGATTTTCACTCTTACCCAGCACCGATTCCTGCGTAAGTACATACAGTTCTGAATTCGTTTTTGCAATGATCACACCGGAAGACTGTCCATATCTCACATAAGAATTATCCAGAAGATCTGCATCCTCCCGAATTCCCGTAACGGTAGTCATTGCTCTCAGAGGTTTCTTTGCTACCTGATGAACCTCCTCATAAATCCTCTCATAATCTTCTAAAGTAATACTTCTTAAAGTTTCTTTCTCTGATGATGGTGCCGGCGTCACCTCTGGCTTATCCGTCACCTCCGGCTGTTCTACATCAATATCGACCTTCTCCGGTTTTTTATTCTCCTCAATCTTATTTGAAGCAACCGGATAAACACCTGCAAAAACCGCAGCGGATACCGCCCCGAACAGAACAGCACCTGCAGTAATTGCCGCAATCCTGCTGATGATCATTTTTCGATTCATCGGCTTCTCTTTAATCGTTTCTTTAATAAAATTGTATTCACTAAAATCCCGGGGCTTTTCTGACTCAGACCCGGGATGTTTTGTTTTTTTCCCATCACCCATATTCGACGCACCTCGAAAAATCTCTTAAGTATATATTAGCAAACACATATGAACAATTTATGAATAGGAAATACATTTTCTTTTGTTTTCTTTTGTTTTTTTATTAATTTTTTTAAGTCAGCACAGGAAAACTTCCCTATGAGATATCGGTTGATTATCTTTCCATAAATAGATATAATGGGAATGTTAAAGAAATCGTTAGGAGTTGAATATGAATAAGAAAGCAATCCATGCATTAGAATACATGAAAATCATTGAGCAGCTTACGGAAAAGGCCTCCTCACCTCTTGGAAAGGAGAAATGCCGCCGTCTGCGCCCATCCAACAGTCTATCCGAAATTGAGACTATGCAGCTTCAGACTGCACACGCACTGACCCGCCTGTTTCAGAAGGGGAACATCAACTTTGGAAGCGTCAAGGACATTCGTGCCTCTTTGAAACGTCTGGAAGTCGGCAGTTCTTTAAATGTGACTGAACTTCTCACCATCTGCAGCTTCCTGGAAAATGTCAACCGCGTGAAATCCTATGGTCGCCCGGACAGAGACGATACCGCGCCTGATTGCCTGAGCGCCATGTTCCAGACATTGGAACCACTGACTCCTCTGTCAACAGAAATCCGCCGCTGCATTTTGTCTGAGGAAGAAATCAGTGACGATGCCAGCCCAACACTGCGCCAAATTCGCCGCGGCATGAAAATCGCGAACGACCGGATTCATACACAGTTAAACAGTATTGTCAATGGCGGCTCCAGAACTTATCTGCAGGATGCAGTCATCACAATGCGAAACGGCCGCTACTGTATTCCGGTAAAGGCAGAATACAAAAACCAGATTCCTGGAATGATCCACGACCAGTCCTCCACAGGCTCCACGCTTTTTATCGAGCCGATGTCCATTGTAAAATTAAACAATGACATTCGTGAGCTGGAACTGCAGGAACAGAAGGAAATCGAAGTCATTCTCGCCCGCCTGAGTGAGGAAGTGGGACAATACAGTGAATCCCTGTCGGATAACTTTACTATTATGGTAGAACTTGATTTTATTTTTGCCCGTGCTTCGCTTGCCATGGAGCAAAATGCCACAGCACCGGTATTTAATACGAAGGGCATCATCAATCTGCGCAGAGCAAGACATCCTCTGATTCACAAAAAGCAGGTAGTCCCCATTGACATTCGACTTGGAGAGGACTTTGATCTGCTGGTTGTGACCGGCCCCAATACCGGCGGAAAGACAGTATCCATCAAGACAGTCGGTCTTCTGACTCTGATGGGCCAGTCCGGCCTTCACATTCCGGCGGCAGACCGAAGTCAGTTGTCCGTGTTCCATGAAGTTTACGCTGATATCGGAGATGAACAAAGCATCGAGCAGAGTCTGAGTACCTTCTCTTCTCACATGACGAATGTGGTTTCTTTCCTTGAGAAGGCTGACCGTCATTCCCTTGTCTTATTTGATGAGCTTGGTGCCGGTACTGACCCCACAGAGGGAGCAGCACTTGCCATTGCCATCCTGTCTCATCTTCACAAACAGGGAATCCGCACAATGGCAACGACACACTACAGCGAATTAAAAGTTTATGCGCTTTCTACCGAAGGTGTAGAAAATGCTTCCTGCGAATTTGATGTAGAGACACTCCGTCCTACCTATCGCCTTCTGATCGGAGTTCCCGGAAAAAGTAACGCGTTTGCAATTTCCTCCAAACTCGGTCTGCCGGACTATATCATCGATAAAGCCAAAGAACAGATCAGCCAGGAAGATGAATCTTTTGAAGATATGATGACCTCTCTGGAAGCCAGCCGTATTACTATTGAGAAGGAACAGACAGAAATTCAGAAATACAAACTGGAAATTGAAGCACTGAAAAAACAGCTGGAAGAAAAACAGAGCAAAATTGATCAGCGACGGGAGACGATTCTGCAAAATGCCAATGAGGAAGCTCATAAAATTCTTCAGGAGGCAAAAGATTATGCAGATGAAACAATTAAGCTGTATCACAAATTCCAGAAAGACCATGTGGACATGTCCACAGTCGAAAAAGAACGGCAAAAGCTTCGCCAGCAAATGAATAAAGTAGAAAAAAATATGGCGATGAAACAAAAGAAGCAAAAACCAGCCAAACAACTGAAGGCTTCTGATTTAAAGGTGGGCGATTCCGTTAGAGTGCTCAGTATGAATCTGAAAGGAACCGTCAGCACTAGACCGGATTCCAAAGGAAACCTGTTTGTACAGATGGGCATTCTGCGCTCCCAGGTCAACATTTCCGATCTGGAGCTGATCGACGAACCGGTGATCAAAACGCCAACCTTATCCCGCACCGGCCAGGGCAAAATTAAAATGTCCAAATCCGCAAGCATTTCCACAGAAATCAATCTTCTTGGAAAGACAGTGGACGAAGCAATCGCAGAACTTGACAAATATCTGGATGACGCCTATATCGCTCATCTTTCCAGCGTCCGCATTGTTCACGGAAAGGGAACCGGCGCTCTGCGCCAGGGTGTACACAATTATCTGAAACGCCAGAAACACGTAGCTTCTTATCGCCTCGGAGCCTTTGGTGAAGGCGATGCCGGAGTTACCATTGTGGAATTCAAAAAATAAAGGGGAGAAAATTATGGCAGCGAAACAAAAAGTCCTGATTGTAGACGATGACAACAACATCGCAGAATTAATCGCACTCTATTTTACCAAAGAGTGTTACGATACAAAAATTGTAAATGACGGCGAAGAAGCACTGAGAGAATTCAAGCTCTTTCGCCCGAATCTAATCTTACTTGATCTGATGCTTCCCGGCATGGATGGTTATCAGGTATGCAGAGAAATCCGTCAGACCTCCGATGTTCCGATTATCATGCTCTCTGCCAAAGGCGAAACCTTTGACAAAGTACTGGGGCTGGAGCTTGGTGCTGACGATTATATGGTAAAACCGTTTGATTCCAAGGAACTTGTCGCACGGGCAAAAGCTGTACTGCGCCGGTTTCAGGTCAAAGAGACACAGCCGGTTTCCCCATCGGAAAAGTGCGTGCGTTATCCGGATCTGTCCATCAACCTCACCAATTATTCGGTGGAATATATGGGCAGGCAGGTGGATATGCCTCCAAAAGAACTGGAACTTTTATATTTTCTTGCTTCTTCACCAAACCAGGTGTTTACCAGAGAACAGCTTCTCGATCATATCTGGGGCTATGAATACATCGGAGATACCCGTACAGTAGATGTTCACATAAAACGTCTCCGCGAAAAAATCAAGGATCACAAATCCTGGTCTTTGAGTACTGTCTGGGGAATCGGCTATAAATTTGAGGTAAAAAACTGATGCGCCGAACCTTATATATCAAATTTGTAGCTGTTTACTGCGCGATTGGATGTCTTGGATTTTTATTTACCGCGATTTTCGGATCAAAAATGGTAGAAAACAGGCTGATCTGCCAGAAAAGCGAAGCGATTTATCAGGAGGCAGTTTCCGTTGCCTCCAACAACACGCTGCGCTATCAGACATCGGCAACAAACCTGAATTCTATTTTCGAACACTTAAAATCTCTCTCTGCGTATCAGGAATCTGAGATATGGATCCTCAACAGTCAGAATGAGCTTTTAATTGATACCGGGGAATCCGCACCCGCTGTTTCCCCCTCGAAAGTAAAACAGTTTGATCCGGTTGCCTGGGGAAGCAGCTATTATCGCATTGGTAAATTTTATGGCAACTTTCAGCAAAATATGCTGAGTGTGATTGCCCCGATCACTGCAAATATGAATGTAAAAGGATACGTGATCATTCACTGCCCCATGGAGCAGATTTATCAGGACCGCGAAGAAATTTTGCTTGTGATGTATCTGGCTTTTTTGGTCTTTTTCCTTCTAATGCTCCTGATCCTTATCTTTTTTACTTTTAATATTTATCGCCCTCTGCAGAAAATCGTCACAGGAGTCGATGAATTTGCACTTGGTCATTTAAATTATAAAATTCCGGTACAGACGCATGATGAAATGGGATATCTGGCAGCCTCTCTGAATTATATGTCGGATGAGCTGGCACATACCGCAGAGACACAGCGCAACTTTATCGCCAATATCTCGCATGACTTTCGCTCGCCGCTGACTTCCATCAAAGGATACCTTGTGGCAATTGAAGACGGAACGATTCCTTACGAAATGCAGGGACGTTACATTAATATCATCATCAATGAAACAGAGCGCCTGGAGAAACTGACGAAAAGTCTTTTAACTTTGAATAATCTGGATAAAACAACAAGACTGATGAATTTCAGAAACTTTGACATCAATAAGGTCATCAAAAATACCATTGCCACCTTTGAGGGAACCTGCCGCAGCAAAACCATTTCCATTGAACTGATTCTGACCGGTGAGCAGCTGAATGTCTACGCAGATATGGAACAGATTCAGCAGGTACTTTACAATCTGATTGACAATGCAATTAAATTCAGTCCTGTAAACTCTACGATTACGATTGAGACAACACTGAAAAATGAACGCATCTTTGTATCTGTCAAAGACAAAGGCTGCGGAATCTCCAAGGAAAATCTTCCAAAAATCTGGGATCGTTTTTACAAAATCGATTCCTCCAGAGGAAGAGACCGCAAGGGAACCGGACTTGGACTTGCCATTGTCAAAGAAATCATCAATTCTCATCACCAGAACATCAATGTCATCAGCACCGAAGGCGTGGGAACGGAATTTATTTTTACACTGGAACGTGCAAAAGAATAATCAGCATGACAAAAGGGGCTCAAAAGCCCCTTTTTTATTTCCAGTTGTATCTCTCGGGATTTTCATGCAAAATGCATGAAAACACCTCGCGGGATATTACCTTCTGAACAGTTACTTCCAGTCATATTTTGTGAGATGACCTTCCAGACGCATATGATCGAAGTCATGCTGCCGAAGCGCCTCGTACAGTACGATTGCGACGGAATTGCTGAGATTGAGTGAACGGATATCTCCGATCATTGGAATACGAATCGCCGTCGCCTGATTCTTCAGCAGAATCTCCTCAGGAATCCCCGCACTCTCTTTGCCAAACATAATGTAAGCCTCTTCTTCAAACGCCACATCCGTGTATGTCTGCGGTGCCTTGGTCGTCGCATAATAAATCTTTGCTCCTGGATTTTTCGCCAGAAAATCCTCATAATTGAGATATGTCGTCACATCAAGATCATTCCAGTAATCCATACCGGCCCTCTTGATTGCTTTCTCATTCAGACGGAATCCAAGCGGTTCGATCAAATGCAGACGTGTCCCTGTTGCAACACAGGTGCGCCCGATATTCCCGGTGTTTGCCGGAATCTCCGGCTCATGAAGCACGATATTTAGCTTTGCCATTTTATTACCTTCTTTGTATTATTTTTCGTATCTGTTCAGTACCCTCACAGATACGAGCCGTTTTCTATTTATACAACTTTGTACAGTTCATCACTCTGCGGACGATCCAGATAACGGATTTCCTCCCCATTTCGAAGAATTCTGTCATTCCCATCGGCTGCCCTGCCAATGATGGCACTGTGAATCCCTTCTGCTGCAAGTGCGCGCACCAGTGCAGGACCATCCGCTGTGGCAATCAGCATCGAACCACTGGACATGAGAAGATACGGATTGACGCCAAACTGTTCACACACTTCCACAGATTCCTGACGGATCGGAATGCTTTTGAGATCAATATCCAGGCCACATCCGGCACCTTCCGCCAGCTCCCAGAGTGCTCCGAAGATTCCGCCCTCCGTAATATCATGCATGGCACTGACACCGCATTTGACAGCGATACGGCTCTCCGGCACAACAGAAAGATACTGATCAAACCTCTGCGCTTCCCGCACAAAGCTCTCCCGAAACACCTTCAAAAGCTCTTCTTCTTTTTCTTTTGCAATAATCGTCGTTCCCTCCAGTGCAATCCATTTGGTCACAACAATATCATGTCCCGGCTGCATATGATTCGTCAAAAGCACCTGATCTTTCTTTACTTTTCCCACTCCCGTCACCGTGATGACCGGCTGGTTCACAACTGCTGTAATTTCCGTATGCCCTCCAAGCACTTCTATATTTAATTCTTTGCAGGTACGCTCCACATCCTGCATCATCGACCGCAGCGCAATCTCTCTGACATGCTCCGGCAACAGCACGGTCAGCATCACGCCTACCGGCTCTGCCCCGGAAGCCGCAAGATCGTTGGCCGTGATGTGGATACTGTGGCTTCCAATATCTTTGACTGTACCGGTGATCGGGTCTGTGGACATCACAAATACTTCATCCTCTCCCAGCTCAACGACAGCACAATCCTGTCCAACCGCCGGTCCCATCAGTACCTCAGGGCGGCGATGACGAATTTCTTTCAACACAGAGCGGACCAGTATCTGCTCCGGTAATTTTCCAATTTTCATCGATTCTGTAGTTCCTTTCTTTTCTCCGAAATCTCTTAAAACCATCCAATCATCAGAGACATTACCGTTGGAATTACCATAGCGGCAATCAAAATAATTGCTACCACAGCAACAAGCTTTCTTCTTTTTCTGGGATCCCAGATTCCTCCAGCCATAGCTTCACCCCATTTCTATTCTGTACAAAACAAGTTAATTTTTATTCCCCTCGTATTGTTTGTCAGAGGGTCACGTTTCTCATAATCAAAAAGGAGAGCCTCCTGTGAGAACACTTCAATGTGTACCGTTTTCGGCAATTTATGCAGTCGGATATATTCCCGGATTTCTTTCTGATATGGACGCTGATCCGACATCCAATCCGGACGGCTCTTCAAATTCTCCCGCTCGTACAGATCAATGGTAAGAAGCTTTTTCACTTCTTCCAACGTAATCTCCGTTTTTTCTCTCAGAAATTCCAGCAGGATTTCATAACGCCGCATTCTGGAATGTGAGATTTCCTCATATCCCTTTTCCTCATAAAAAGCGCCAAGGCTTTGATAAAAATCAAAGGCGCAGGAAAACTTTTCCACAAGAAACGGCAAGGTGTGGGAGAACTGTCTACTATTATAGTACACTTCCACCATACTTTCCACCTGTTTTAACTTCAAAATATCGCCATAGGGCAGCCATCTGGTCGACAAAACCTCATATGGCTCTTTTTCTTTATACTGACACTCATATTCCACTGTCATTTCATGCATATAAGAGCCCTTCAGGACTTTGAGAAAGCCAAGCTGCAGCTGCTCCGGCTGCAATGCATAAACATCGTTAAACGATCTGCGAAAGCTCTCATAATCTTCATAGGGAAGCCCTGCGATCAGATCCAGATGTTGATGAATATTTCTTTTCTCCTGTACTTTTCTGACACAGGCAGCCACCTTGGAAAAATCCATCTTTCGGTGGATCGCCTCTATCGTCTGCGGATTCGTAGACTGTACTCCGATTTCCAGCTGAATCAGTCCCGGACGCATCGACGCGATCAGATTCAGTTCCTCCTCACTGAGAAGGTCAGCTGCCACTTCAAAATGAAAATTGGTCATTCCCAGATCATGTTCTTTGATATACCTCCAGATTTCCATCGCATGCTTATGGGAACAGTTAAAGGTACGGTCTACAAACTTCACTTGCGGAACTTTCCGGTCAATAAAAAACTGCAGTTCTTTTTTTACAAGCTCCGTATCACGGAATCGAAGCTTTTTATCTACGGAAGAAAGACAATAACTGCAGGAAAACGGACAGCCCCGGCTGCTTTCGTAATATATGATTTTATGCTCAAAGCCTTCCATATCCGCATAGGAAAATGGCAGCGTGCTCAGATCCAGAATCTCTCTCCACGGATTGTCCGTCACACCAGCTTCCTGACGCAATGCAATCCCCGGAATATCTGCCAGACAGGAATATCTGTCGCTTCCATGATAATAGGAAAGGATATCATAAAAGGTTGCTTCTCCCTCCCCTTTCATCACACCTGTCACCTGCGGATTTTCTTCCAGAAAAGCGACTGCGTCATAAGAAACCTCCGGTCCTCCCACCCAGATTGGCACGTCTGGCAGTAACTTATGGATATCGCAAATAACCTGCTTAACAAACGATATGTTCCAGATATAACAGGAGAAAAACATCAGATCCGGCTGGCTTTTCCAGATATCTTTCAGAATTTCATCCTCCTGCTGGTTAATCGTATACTCTTTCAGCAAAATATCTTTCTTATACTCTCCTGCACTCGCACGCAGGCTGTATACTGCCAGATTGGAGTGAATATATTTTGCATTGACTGCTCCCAGTAAAATCTTCATTCCATAATCCTCCAAAAATCCCCAAACGCCAAGATGGCTCTTGCAATAAATCATGTGAATTACTGCAGGAACCATCTAAAATATCAGGAGACTATTTAAAATTGGTAAATGATCGGTATTAAAAATCAGGCATCTAACGGATATTTATCTGTCAGTCCTTTTACAATCGCTTTTGCTTTCTCTTTGTTGTTTTTGTCATCCAGCATCAGCGCGATCGCCTCTGCAATCTGATCCATATCCTCTTCCTGCATACCACGGGAAGTAACTGCTGCCGTGCCAAGACGGATACCGCTGGTAACCATCGGAGACTGCGGATCATTCGGAATGGCGTTCTTATTGCAGGTAATATTTGCTTCATCAAGAAGATTCTCCACTTCTTTTCCAGTCAGTCCGCGAGAAACAAGGTCTACCAGCATCAGATGGTTGTCCGTTCCTCCGGAAACAATGTTCACACCTCTGTTCAGAAGTCCCTGGCAAAGTGCCTTGGCATTCTTTACGATATTCTCTGCATATACTTTGAATTCTGGCTGAAGAGCTTCCTGGAAACAAACAGCTTTTGCTGCGATCACATGCATCAGAGGTCCGCCCTGGATACCAGGGAATACTGCCTTATTGAACTTGTGCTCTTTTGCAAATTCAGCGCTGGAAAGAATCAGACCGCCTCTTGGTCCTCTTAACGTCTTATGTGTTGTCGTTGTCACAACATGCGCATAAGGAATCGGACTTGGATGCTGTCCTCCGGCAACAAGACCGGCAATGTGAGCGATGTCTACCATCAGGTAAGCGCCGACCTCGTCTGCGATTTCACGGAATCTCTTAAAATCAATGATTCGTCCGTAAGCACTGGCACCTGCAACGATCAATTTCGGGCGGTGCTGACGAGCCATCTCCGCTACATTATCGTAATCAATAAATCCGTTGTCATCGGTGTGATAAGAAACAGCTTTAAAATACATACCGGACATATTTGCCGGACTTCCATGAGTCAGATGTCCGCCATGCGCAAGGTCCATACCAAGAACCGTATCTCCAGGCTGAAGCAATGCGAAGAAAACTGCCATATTCGCCTGTGCACCGGAATGCGGCTGCACATTCGCATACGTACATCCGAACAATTCTTTCGCTCTCTCAATTGCCAGTGACTCTACTCCGTCTACGCAGGAACATCCGCCATAAAAACGTTTTCCCGGATATCCTTCTGCATATTTATTTGTCAGGGCACTTCCCATAGCAGACATAACAGCCTTGCTCACCCAGTTTTCTGATGCAATTAACTCGATATGTGAATTTTGACGCTCCACCTCTGCCTCGATCAAACTTGCAATTTGTGGATCTACACTTGAAATATCCTCGATTGAATACATGATTTCCTCCTTGGTTCCTTTTATCTATTTTATTTTTTGTCATTATTCAGTCTGTTACTCATTATATCCATAAAACTCCTATCTGTCAACCATAGAAATACATTTGTCCGCCTCTCAAAAATATTTTGTGAGAATTTCCTGAAAAAACTGGACGAACTGCCTGTGTTTGCTTTAATATATAAGAAAAAATAAATAAAAAAATGTGAGGCAAGATTTATGAGAAATTTTGAATTTTATACACCAACAAAAGTTATTTTCGGCAAAGATACACACCTGCAGGCAGGCGAATTAGTCAAAGAACAGCACTGTAAAAAAGTTCTGGTACACTATGGCGGTCAGAGTGCCCGCAAATCCGGTCTTCTGGATGAAGTCTTTCATTCTCTGGACGAAGCCGGAATTGCCTATACAGAGCTTGGAGGTGTCGTGCCAAATCCAAGACTTTCAAAAGTATACGAGGGCATTGAGCTGTGCAAAAAAGAAGGCGTTGACTTCATCCTTGCAGTCGGAGGCGGAAGTGTCATCGATTCCGGTAAAGCAATCGCATACGGACTGGCCAATCCCGATATCGATGTATGGGATCTGTATGCAAAAAAGACAACTGCAAAAGCCTGTCTCCCCGTCGGAGCAATCCTGACCATCGCCGCTGCCGGAAGTGAAATGAGCAACTCCTCTGTCATCACCAACGAAAAGGGATGGCTGAAAAGAGGCTACAATGACGATCTCTGCCGATGCAAATTTGCCATTTTAAACCCTCGGCTGACCTACACACTCCCGCAATACCAGACAGAAAGCGGCTGTGTGGATATCCTGATGCACACCATGGAACGCTACTTTGTAAATGTGGAAACCATGGAAATGACAGACAGCATCAGCGAGTCTCTGATGCAGACAGTCATCTACAATGCACGGATCCTGATGCGTGAACCTGGAAATTATAATGCAAGAGCAGAAGTCATGTGGGCAGGCAGCCTTTCTCACAATGGTCTGACCGGATGCGGTACAGGCGGCGGAGACTGGGCATGTCATCAGCTGGAACATGAACTTGGCGGCATGTTCGATGTGGCACATGGTGCAGGCCTTGCGGCAATCTGGGGAAGCTGGGCGCGTTATGTCTACCAGGAGAATCCAGATCGTTTTGCTCAGTTTGCCACCAATGTATTTGATATTCCGTATGATGGACTGTCTCCTGAAACCACTGCACTTCGCGGCATTGAAGCAATGGAAGAATTCTATCGTTCCATCCAGATGCCGACCAACCTCAGAGAACTTGGTCTTGAGCTTACTGACGAGCAGATTCACCAGCTTGCCTTCAAATGCAGCTTTGAGGATACCCGCACAATTGGTATGTTCAAACAGCTGAATATGAAAGATATGGAAAAGATTTACGCGATGGCACGCTAAATCATATATTTTCCTGATAAAAACGGCGGAGAAAATCTCTCCGCCATTTTCTTATCTTTATTTTCCAATCTGATTCTGATACAGAATTTCCTCTCCTGTCTCATCTGTCACCGTCATCTGCGCAAAGATGGATTCGGTCAGTGCATCGACCTCTTCCCGCGTCGAACCTGTGATGTAATAGCGTGCTGCGTATGGATTGGGACCATGCTCTACAATCTGCTCACCTTCCCGGTAAAAAAGCCAGCACTCCTTTACTCCAGGCAGCTTTACCAGTTCTCTTGCCTTTTCCTGATGTGCCACTCGCATTCCAGGCTTTCCGTGGAAATAAAGAACTGCACTGACCCGTTCAAAATACGGACTGTACTCTGCAAAGGTCCGGTCAATCTTTTCCTCGTCATACACATAATCCAGCAGCAATTTCTCAATGCTGAAATCTCCCGCGTATTCTGTCAGTTCATGTTCATAGCCAAAAAACCGGCCTGCAATCTCACACACCTGTACCCCTGTCTCTGGTTTCCAGAAAAACTGCATAGACAAAGGGCCTGACTGCTGACCGGTATAGTCAGCCGTCTTTTGCAGAATCTGTTTTGCTTCTTCAAACACATAATCCATCCGTTTAGACGGATACACATTTCGGGTGCTGATCGGAATTTCATGATGCCCGATGGAAGTCTTCTCCCGGTCTGCAATGCTGATGACCTGCACCTTTCCATGCAGCACCCAGGTCATCATATTGAATTCAAATCCATCGTGATATTCTTCCACCAGAATTTTTTTGCAGTCGGAAGTAGCGCAGGTATCATCAAATTTTTCCCGGATTTCCTCGATACTGTACAACACCTGTACCCCTCTGGATCCATACTTGTCCACTGGTTTTACGACCACCGGAAAGGAAAGTCCCTCCAGTTCGCTGTCTGAAAAATCTTTTTCCACATAACGATAGGCAGGCGTTCCAATTCCAAGAGTTGTCAGCATATCTTTCATTTTTGTCTTATCACGGTACAACGGCAGATGCGCACAGTCAAAATAACATTTTAACTTCGCCTTTTCTGCAATTTTTACCATACATTCAAACAGATAATCCGAAAATGATGTGATGATTCCATCCACTTTCTCCCGTCTGCACATATCTGCAATGGCATCGGTATCGCCAACATCGATGTCATATGCTTTGTCTGCATGCGCCTTTCCGATACTTCCCGGATAACCGTCACAGACAATCGTATAAATGCCTCTGTCTTTCGCCATCTCAATCAATTGTACAAATTCTCCCAGAGAACCCAGGATTAATAATCTATGCATAACTTCCTCTTTTCCAGTTTTTTACTTCATTTCTTCCAGACACAGCTTCAGCACTTCTGCCACAACATCCATATCTTCCGGGCTGTAACGCTGGTCACATGGGAGTGGCAGAATATTGGCGGCATAATCATACTCCAACGAATCCTTTGGCATCGTTTCCACAACATTTGCCCAGTAAACAGGCACATAGACTTTATGCTCTGCCATCTTTTTGCGGAGAGCCAGACCATTTTTATGATAATAAGGATAGGCAAACGGTCCCTGCGGCATATCCACGTGCAGTCCATTGCTGTCTCTAAGAAGCTCCTGCAGCCTTGTATAATTTTCTTCTCGTTTTTTCTTTGCCCTGTCATGGTCGATTCCACACAGAAGATTCTCTGTCAGAGGAGACATCTGTTTTACCATTTCATCCTCAAAACTGTGTGCATTGTCGAGCATATCCTGATAATACGCAGAAGCAGTTCCCTCAAATCGTCCCAGAATATGTTTCATCCTGTCTCGTGACTCATCCACTTCCAGCATGTCCAGCGGAATTTTCTCACGGTAACCGCCCAGATAGATGTAAGCGCCATCACTAAGTCCAAAGAACTTGCGCAGAGAATACAGTGCGGGTGCAAACGGTGTTGGTTTTTGATAAAATGCATGCGTATTATCAATGATCACACGCGTATATTTTTCCCGCAGCATCAGCATCTGTGTTTCCCCAATCAGGCCATAATAATTCACAATATAAATAAATTCCCCATATGGCAATTTTTCTTCCATAACCGGCAGAAAGTTCTCATCAATGTGATAATATTTCAGCTCATAGCCTGCTTTCTTACAGCATTCTGTGACAGAATCACAGAGAAAATACGGTACCCAGAGTACCTTCGTACCTACGGTTTTCAAAAGATAGACAAGTCCGGTTCTGCCCAGATTTAACTTGACCATATCCTCATGGTATTCCTTGCCCGTCATTTTCTCCAGTTCCAAATATCCCCCAATTTCTTTCATGCTACGTCCTCCATAATTGATCTCTTACAGCTTCTTTCTGCGCTCCACATAGTTCGGCATCTTCTTCGCCTCATCCAGAATGTGCATCAGATATTCCCCGATAATACCGATTGACAGCAAAATGACGCCGTTATATGCCAGCATAAAGAGCACCAGTGTTGTCCATCCCTCGACAGATACTCCATATACGAAATACCGGAACAGATAAAACAAAGCCAGCACCACGCTGATGATAAAACTTGTGATTCCAAGATCACGCACAACGATCAGCGGAAATGCCGAGTTGGTCGTAATATCATAAATCAAATCTTTTGCAAGACGCTTGAAGCTGTAACCGCTTTTTCCATATTTCCTGGCATCGTGATGCACCGAAACATTGATGATGCGGTTCGACGTCTGTACCAGAAGATTTCCGATCTGAGGAAGATGCACATCCATCTTCACGATCGCGTCTACAATAAAACGGCGAATCAGACGAAAACTGGTAATCTCCAGATCTCTCGGTTTCTTCAGCATCTTGGATGTCGCGTATACCGATACCCATGTGCCCATCCTTCGAATGATGTTGTGCTGTCTGCCTTCGTATTTGGCAATAATAACATCCACATCATCCCGCTCATTCATCACCTTGACCAGCTTCGGAATTTCTTCCGGCGGGTGCTGCAGATCATCATCCATCGTGATGATAAAATCGCCTTTGACATATTTAAAGCCGCAAAGCAGCGCCGGATGCTGCCCGAAATTGCGCGCCTGCTGTATAATCTTCACCCGGTTATCTTTGTCGTGAAGTTCTTCCATAACCTCATAGGAATGGTCTTTGGAGCCATCATCTACCAGGATCATCTCAAACTCTTCATGCAGTGTCTCATCAAACACTTTGCTGACACGCTCATATAATTCATGCAGTGTATGTTCCGAATTATAGACCGGAACAACCACGGAATATAAACTCATCCTATCCTTCCTTTCTCTCACTGTGCAACCTCGCATCGTTACTGTTCACAGTAACGATGCCAAGTATCTGAATTATATCATAACTTGTCTTGCTTGTAAAAGGATGTTATAATCAAAGCTATGGAAAAATTAAAAAACTATATTCTCTTACATTTAAACATTTTACTGTTTTCTTTTACCGGTGTGTTTTCCAAGGCCGCATCCGTTCAGCTGAACAAACATGGCCTTCACAGCATTCTTCTGTATGTCTTTCTCATACTGATGGTGCTCAACTGCTTCGTCTACGCACTGGCATGGCAGAAGGCCATCAAACATTTTGACCTGAATGTGGCTTATGCCAACAAGACTGTCTACCTCATCTGGTCGCAGGTGTGGGCAGTTGTGATCTTTCACGAAAATCTTTCCCTGCAGAATATCATAGGACTGCTTGTGGTATTTGTGGGAGTTATGGTGGTACAGCGTTATGAATAGAATCTGTATGTTTCTGATGTTTGCAGGTACGTTCTTTACAGCAATTTCTCAGGTACTGTTGAAGCAGAGTGCCAACAAAACCTACAAACATCCCATTTATGAATATCTCAACTGGAGAGTGATCCTCTCCTACTTTATCTTCTTCGCCGTATTGCTGGTGAATACCTACGCCTACACAAAGGTCGATATGAAATACGGCGCAGTCATCGATACTTTCAGCTATGTCTTTGTCATGCTTTTGTCTTACTTCCTGCTGAAAGAAAAATTTACGAAAGGAAGAGTCATTGGAAATCTGATTATCATTGCAGGAATTTTAATCTACACACTGTAGACCGCGATGTGCGCAGAAACGGGAGCGTACCCAAAAGGTATGCTCCCGTTTTTCTTTTTTTCATTAATATGCATTTTTGTGATAAGACGGTGTGGAACCGCTTACTGCCGGGTCGGTCGGGTCAACACTTCCGGAAATCTTCGGCAGTGTCGGCTTCTCGAACAGACAGTTGTTGTAGTTTGCATTGTCATGAATGGTAGTCTTGGATGAATAAGCATTTTCATAAATCCATTTTGCATCACTTACACAGAGACGGATACATCCATGAGAAGCCGGTGTTCCCAGTCTGTTAAATTCTGCTGCAGGTACTGCGTAGCTGCTTGCACTTCCGCATGCTACAGAATGGAAGTAGATGACTCCTCCGTAAACATTCACGCCATACTGTCCCCAGGATGGTCCCATCAGCATCTGCCAGCGTCCGCCGCGGCTTGGTGTAAAGGTTCCGTTCGGTGTTCTGGAAATTGGCTGTCCTACGGAACAAACAAAATTCACGACCGGAATGTTATAGTTTGTAGAAGAAGAATTCTGCTTTGTCAGTACCGTTACCACACAGGTCAGCTTGTTGACAACCAGTCTGTACCAGCCCGGATTGGTGCGGCTTGCAAACATCTTTCTCAGATCCTGGCACATATAGCCGTTCTCTTTGAAATAATATTTGTAACCATTGATCGTCTTCCAGGAATTGGTCAAAAATCCCTTGCTGGAATCTATGTATTTGTAATTTCCATTCAGCTTAATGAGCGCATTTGTCACAAACTTACCATTGTCGTCCAGGTAACCTTTCTTACCATTGTAAGTAGCTGCTGCTGTTCTCTTGGATGTACAGTCATCGTTGAAATAGTACATGGAATCTTTGATTTTTACCCAGCCTTTTGCCAGACTTCCATCTTCCGTCGCATAGTACCATTTATTGTTGTACTTAATCCATTTGTTTACCGGAATATACGGTCTGACTGTTCCATTTTCCGGAATTGTGTAATATTTTTTGCCTCCGAATTCAAACATGCCTCCGCGGCGGCATTTTCCTGTTGATGCAAAATAATAGTAGTATTTACCGATTTTCTTTACAACAGGTCCTGTCTGGGCATTTCCATAAGTCTTGCTGAAGTAATACCAGTAACCGTCAATCTTCTGCCACCCTGTGATAGCAGAACCAACCGGCTCTCCATTGCTTCCTGTCTTGGTGCGAAGATTAAAATAGTAATTCTTGTCTCGAATCACCGCTTTGACAAAACCGGTTTTCATATGACCTTTTGTATCTACATAGTAATTGTATTTGCCGCTCTTAAAACGGGTATTTTTATACATTTTTCCTGCGGAATTGAAGTAGAAAGTATAGGTCTTTCCGTCTGTATCTTTAATCTTCTGGAAACCAGACTTAATCGTCCAGGAATTTCCCTTCGGCTCAAAATAGTAGTAGCTTCCGTCAATCAGTTCCCATCCGGAGCCCTCAAATTTCGTACCATCTTCACCAAAATAATAGGTTCTGCCATTGCTTGAATATTTGCAGAATCCATTGACGATCATAACACCATCCGGATCAAAGCCATAGTATGTACCGTCAATCTTCTTCACATCATTCATAACCATGCTGCCATCAGACAACAGATAATATTTCTTACCGTCAATCTCCTGCCATCCTGTGAGCGCTGTTTTCTCACCGTTGTTTCCAATGGAATACCATTTTGTAGTCTCTCTCACCATAAAGGCGGAACCAAACGTGGAATTCTCCGGAGTCTTCTCTACTGCTGGCGCATCTGTCTCATTGTATACAGCAGCTTCTGAATTTGTAAAATTATATGTGTAGTTTCCGATCTGATGCACACCGATCAACAGATTGCCGGATGCATCAAACGCATAATATCTCTTATATGTATCCGGATCCGTACCGTAAGTAACCTCTACAAGACCATCGGTATCTTTAAGCATCACAGAATCTGTCTTCTTCACCAACTGGCAGTTACCAGTCGCAGCGTCAATTTTCCATTCTGCCTCATCTGCTGTCAAAACAATGGAAGCTGTTACAGAAGACTGTACATTTTCTTCGACATCCAGCTGCTGCTCCTCTGCCTCTTCCGGCACCTCTTCCTCTTCTGCCGGTGTCTCCTCAGCAAGTGTCTCCTTTGGAATCTCTGTTGCCTCAGGAGTTTCCTGTGGTTCAGAAGTCTCCTGGGATTCCGCAGTCTCTTCAGAATCGGTTTCGGAAATCTCCTGCTCTGTTTCTGTATTTTCCTCCGTCATAGAATCAACTGCCTCTGCATCCGCTGCCGCTTCTTCTGAAGCTGCCACTGATGTCTCATTTGCTGCTGAAACCGGACTGAATGCAGTCACAGTCAGACATACAGAAAGAGCCAACGCTAACAATTTTGTTCTTCTTTTCTTCAAAATAACTCCTCCTAACTCATTACAAAGTTATCTTACAAACTTCTGATGGATTTACATAATACTGCTCAACGCAGTCTACTACCAATTTACACCATTCCATCTCAAAATTCAACCATAAAGTAATAATTACCAGAATTTCCTTTTTTCCTTGTTTTTCTTTTTTATGGAAAAAGGCCCTGGCGATCACTCGCCAAGACCTGATTCAATCGCTTTTACCAGAGCGTCCATAGCCTCCTGCTCATCTTCTCCTTCACACACAAGTTCAATCTCATCGTGTGCCTTTACACATGCACCCAGAACGCTCAGCACACTCTTTGCATTTGCAGTGGTCTCTTTGAAGGTGAACGTAATCAAAGACTTGTACTTCATAGCCTCCTTACATAACAAGCCTGCCGGTCTTAAATGAAGACCGCTCGGATTATGAATGGTTACTTTTCTGCTGATCATGTTCATTCCCCCTATTCGTTGTCTGCATTTTGGGTTTCCGCATCGGGTACCAGTTTCACCACTGTGGAAACACTGCTTACCAGTTCATATCCTGTGGGCAGAACAATATTGACCGGAATCGTATAAGTTCCTTCTTTTCTGCCGCTGCAGTCAATATTCGCTTTAATATCTGTATCTTTCAACTGAGACAGTTCTTTGGAACTCTCTCGTACTCTTACCTGAATGCTGTCCGTCTCAAACACTGCACTAAGTCCTTTCTCAACATTTTGTGCCTCAATATTTAATGTTGGAATGGAGTACTCCTGGCTATTCTGCGGCAGGATGCTTACCGAAGCAATCACGGTAGAATTGCTTCCGTCTGTCAGCTTAATATCTCCTGGAAGCATATCCGAAATATCTATTTTCGTCTCAAAATCATCGTACCTTCCGGAAACATCAATATAGGAATCCGGTATTGTAATTGTATTACCGGATTCTGCCAATGCCTGCAAAGCTTCATCCGTGCCCGCAACCGTAAGACTGCCCGGCGTCAGCGTAATCTTCTCAACTTTATATCCATCTGCCGGATATCCAACATATCCTGCGCTGATCTTGATGTCATTTTTCACTTTCCACAAATCTACCGACACACTCACACTCTGATCCGTATTGTTAAATTTCAGGTATTCCATCTGACGTGGTTTGAGTTCTTCCTGATTCTTATCAATGATCTTCAGATCCGCAAGAAGCACGGAATCTTGCGTCTTTCCATCCAGGTTCACAGTTGCAATTACTTTGTCAATTTTCTGAATCAACGACTGCGGACCGGTAATCTTAATCTTCTCCGGGCTTGCCGTCAGACTTCCAATTTCATATCCCTTTCCCGGTGTCGATTCTCCTGACGAAACCGTCACGAGAAATTCCAGTGTCATTTTATCATCCAGCGCAATGCTCATATTCATCGGCTCTGCCTTAATATTTGCCGGAGAAATTCCCGGACAGGAGACTGAAATCGGCACCATGACAGGTGTGGTACGCATATTGGTAATCTGTGTCAGATCCGCAACAGCCTTAATATCTGTCGCCTTGATGTTGTCCACAACAGAACGTTTTCCCTTGACTGTTACACTGACAATGTCCTGATCTTCTTCCACCAGACACATCAGTCCGGCGCTCTCTACATAAGATTCATTTTTGATCGTTACTGTCACACCAGTTATCGTATCTGATATAATGGGATCATCAACATTTACCACAAGAAGCCATACCACAATTCCAATCACCACTGACATCAGTTTCAAGGGGATATTACTCAACAGTTTTTTGGTCATGCTTGAATCGTCCCTTCCATAATTTGAACTTACTGGTTTCTATTGTTGTCTTATTCTGCAGAATCCGAAGTTCTGACTTCAATTCCTCCATAGAGACATCTCGATTTAATTTGCCTCCGAGAGCAGTGGAAACCTTGCCGGTTTCTTCCGATACGATAATCGTCAGAGAATCGCTGACTTCACTGATTCCCACACCGGCACGATGTCTGGTTCCAAGCTGCTTGCTAAGAGCCATATTGTCCGAAAGAGGAAGATAACAGGTTGCAGCCACAATACGATTATTTCTCACGATTACCGCTCCATCATGAAGCGGTGTATTGTGTTCGAAAATATTGATGATCAACTGGCTGCTGACCAGAGAATCAATCATAATTCCGGTTCGCTCATACTCACTTAAGATGATGTCTCCCTCAATGACGATCAATGCACCTGTCTTCACTTCTCCCATGTCAAAACAGGCACGGGCAATTTCACTAATCGTCTTATCCGTAAAACGCTCTTTGACTTCTTTACCTGAATCAAATGGAATCAGAGAAGAAATATATTTCTTCTCTCCCAGCTGCTCCAGAACCTTCCGAAGTTCCGGCTGAAAAATGACAAGAATTGCCATGATCAGCACACTGCCCAGTTTCTGCACAATCCAGAGAATCGTATTCATTTCAAAAATGTAGGCACCAAAAATAAATGCCACTACTACAAGAATACCTTTCATCAGTGTATACGCCCTGGTATTTTTAATCCAAAGCATAAACTGATACACAAAAACAGAAATGAGCAGAATTTCAATAATATCAATAATCCCAATTCTGGGTAAGGATATTTTGGTTATGTAATTATCCAGGATTGCCCAAATATTTTCCATCCTTCTGCTCCTTTCTGTCTATATTTTTTCTATCGATTCTATAAATCTTTGAGGGATTCCTCCAGTTTTTTCTCAAAATCCACTTCTTCCTGAGGAGCAATCACATCTTCAGATGACAGCATCTGATCTTCTCCTTTAATTTCTTCGGAAAAGCTGTTGATGACAGGCGGCATTTCATTTACCACAGACATCGTCTTAGGTTCTGCCTCCAAAACATCTTTCTTTTCCTGTTTTCCATTAATCTTCTTAATCTGTCTGGACGATGTGCTGACAGATACCTTTGGTACCGCTTTTACATAATAGTAATAATCATCATCCTCAAAGGTCAGACTCTCTGTTCTTGTATAATCCCCGCCAAATACAAAGAATTCAAGAACAAAGCCAAGAATTACCGAACAGATTGCAGAAATCGCAAGAGATACATAGTTCAGATTTACATCTAAAAACAGTGCTCCCACAAACAAAATAAATACATAAGTAACAACTCCGACACCGATTCCGACTCTCCATGCGTAATCCATCGAGCGTGTGCGGAGAACATATACCAGCAGACTGACGATTACAAACGCCGCTACTGTAATCCACATTTCCTGATTTTTCATCAGACCATCCAGCATAACCTTCAGCTTCTGAGGAATCTCTGTGTCCTCACTCTGCAGTACACTGGCCTGTTCATTGACCAGACGAATGAAATAAGATAAGATCACACCGCCTGCTGCCGGTGCTGCTGTCAATGGTCCCCCCAGCAGTCCACTTCCAATCGGCACAACTGCCGGAACGTGAGCCGCAAATCCAAGCGGCGAAAATACCAGCGCAAGATTTGCGTTAGAACTAAAACGCAAAAACAGGATCATCATAAGGATAATCAGCAAACATGCAAACGCTGCCACAACCACATTCAAGGCATAACAATGCCCGATAATAAGTGCAAAACCAATCAACATAATCGTATTAATCGGAAGGATCGCACACAGCAGTGCAAGAATCAATACAACAAAAATGCTATTGAGTGCTGAGGAAAATCCCAGTGCAAGATTGATCCACAAAAAGTATGCCATCGCCAGCAAAAACTTTAAAATTGGCTGGATATACATTTCATGTTTTCCATAAAAATGCTTAATATTCTGTTTCATTTCCAACAATGCCGTCATTATTTTTTCCTCCTGCTCTCTGTCTGTGGGATGGTATCCACATCATTCTCCACGTACATTTGAGCAATCTTACCCAATTGCACATAATACTTTTTTACGCTTTTCTTTGCCTGACTGTATTTTACAGAATAAATCGCGTAAATAACAAGAGAATATAAAACCAGCAAAATAAGGTAGACTACAATCAGTCCAACACCAATTCCTACCAAATTCATTTTATTCACATTGTCCAGCAGTTCTTCTGCAAAATATCCTACGCCAATTGCCAGAATCAGGATATAGGCAATCGTGATCAGAAAGAAGTTCTTGATCAATGCCAGCCCAATATAATCACTCCGATAATATTTACTGACAGGAAGATACTTCTTGCCTTCATTTTGTTCGTAGGAAGCCAGCTTAATCATAGTTCTGACTTTTTCTTCATTCAGCATATCTAACTCCTTATTTTTTCTTTCATGCATCCGTTTTACCGGACATAGAAACAACTATGCGGATTAATTGTAACATATATCCACTTTTGTGAAAAGGGGTTTTAGAATCCTTTTCCCTGACATAGCGTGAGAAAATAAATTCTTTCCGCACCGTTTTCTTTGAGAATTTCTGCCACAGCATCAATCGTGCTTCCTGTCGTATACACATCATCGACCAAAAGGAGCGTTTTGCACGGTCTGAAATTTTTTCCAATGCAAAATGCCTGTTTCAAATTGCGTCTGCGCTCTTTTGCCGTCAGCTCTTTCTGTGCCTTTCCTTCCTTTGTCCGCAAGACAGCATTATGAAAAACAGGAATTCCATAAATTTTTCCAATTCCATCTGCCAGATATTCCGATTGATTGAATCCGCGCAGCTTTTGTTTGTGCAAAGTCATAGGAATCGGAACAATTCCTTCCGGTTTCCACCGATTCATATACGGACGCCCATATTCTGCCATCGCCCGAATATAAAAATCGCCGTATTCTCTTCGTCCATGGAATTTAAAATTTTCAATGGAGCGGCGCATCGTATCATCATAAACATAAATACCGATTCCCTGATCATATACATGATGCGACTTCATACAGTCACCACAGTATTCCTGCTCTTCGCCGCGTATGCTTTTTCCGCATTGAAAACATCTTGGCTGTACAATGGGATGCAGTGTCTGCAGACACCGGTCACAGATTATCTTTTCTTTCCCCGACACAATGTTATGACATACCGGACAGCATCTTGGATACAGACTGTCCAGAAGTATTTTCTTAATCTTCATCCATCGCCTTTCTCCCCAAACTCTCTGATGCGGCATTCCAGTGTACTGTATCGCTTCTGTTCTCTCTCATTATCGATCATCGCCTGGAATGTCACTTCACTGCCTACAATCGTGACACATTTTCTGGCCCTTGTCACCGCAGTGTACAAAAGATTTCTGTTCATCAGCATTCTCGGTCCTCCAAGCAGCGGAATCACCACCGCCGGATATTCGCTTCCCTGTGATTTGTGAATAGTGATCGCATACGCAAGTTCCAATTCATCCAGCTGCTTGTAATTGTAATCTACAAATCTTCCATCTTCAAATTCCACCGTCATGATTTCGGCATAATCATTCAAATCCCGAATGATTCCCGTATCTCCGTTAAACACACCAATTCCATGATCAATGGCAATTCCATGCAGCCCCCTGATTTCCCATTCAATCTGATAATTATTCTTAATCTGCATGACCTTATCCCCCTGACGGAACAGACGTGTCCCAAATTCCTTCTCTTTCTTGCCAGGCTCCGACGGATTCAGATAACGCTGCAGGATCTGGTTCAATTGCTCCACACCAAGAATCCCCTTTCTCATCGGCGTTAATACCTGGATATCTGTTGGTCTGGCATCCACAAATTTGGGGAGTTTCTCCTGAATCAACGCAATCAGCACCCGGATAATGATATTGGCATCGTATCGTTTCAGAAAGAAAAAATCCATACTCTTGTTATCCAGTGACACCGGCTCTCCGTGATTGATTTTATGAGCATTCACAACAATATCACTCTGTGTCGCCTGCCTGAATATTTTATTCAGCTCTACCACATGAAATGCATGGGAATTGATAATATCACGCAAAACATTTCCCGGTCCGACGCTCGGAAGCTGGTTCACATCCCCAACCAGAATCAGCCTTGTTCCCACCGACACTGCTGCCAGAAGGGCATGCATCAGATAAATATCTACCATCGACATCTCATCGATGATCACCACATCGACATCCAGCGGATTCTGTTCGTTGCGCTCAAACATCACTGCACGATCATTTTCCTCCACACCTCCGGACAGCTCCAGCAGGCGATGTACCGTTCTGGCTTCACATCCCGTCGCCTCCGTCATGCGCTTGGCTGCACGCCCCGTAGGCGCAGCAAGAGCGATGGACAGCCCTTCCGCTTCAAAATACTGAATCATTGTATTGATCGTCGTCGTTTTTCCGGTTCCCGGCCCTCCGGTCAGAATAAACAGCCCATTCTGTGCAGCCTCGATAACAGCCTGATGCTGCAGTTCATCCAGTGCAGTTCCCATCTCCTCCTCGATCTCTCTGACTCTTCGTTCCAGCGTATTCAGATCCACCTTTCCGGATACATTCAGCTCGTTCAGCATTCGTGCCGTATCCAGTTCCAGATGATACAGCTGACTGGTATATACAACCACCTGATCCTCAAGCTCCCGAAGAACAATTTTTCTTTCAATGGCAAGATTCATCAGCTGCTGCTCCATTCCTTCTGTACCAATTTCCAGAATCTCTGCCGTTCGTTCCAGAAGAAGCTGCTGCGGAACATAAATATGCCCGGACAGCGTTGCCTGCCCAAGCATGTAAAGAAGACCGCTTCGGATACGAAACTCTGAATTTTTCTCAATTCCTGTTCTCGCTGCGATCTCATCCGCAATCTTAAATCCGACGCCCTGGATATCCTCCGCCATCCGATACGGATTTTCCTTGATCATCGTATACATTTCCTGCTTGTAATGTTTATAGATCTTCGCCCCAAGTGTCAGAGAAACTCCGTATTTCTGCAAAAACATCATAGCGTTTCTCATGTCAGACTTCTCAGCCACCTGTTCGCCGATCTGCATCGCCATTCGTTTGCTGATTCCTTTTACCTCTGCCAGACGTTCCGGCTCTTCCTCCACAATGCGAAGTGTATCTCCTTTGAATCGCCGCACGATCCTCGCTGCCAGAGCCGCTCCCACACCTTTGATCGCACCGGAGCCAAGATAGCGTTCCATAGCCATAGCATCTTCCGGGACTTTTGTCTCAAAAGATGCGATCAAAAACTGCTTTCCATATGTAGGATGCTCAACATAACGGCCTGTTGCCTCCACAGTCTCCCCCTGCGAGATTGCCTGAAGATTCCCCACACACGTAATCTCCTCATCTTCTGCGGTCATTACCAGAACGGTATATCCATTTTCCTCATTTCGAAAAATAATATGATCTATATACCCTGTAATTTTTTCTTCCATTTGTTTTTTATTCCTCCCATTCACAGCACTCATGCACGCCAACAAAAGGGAGGTGCGCTGTAAACGCATTCCTCCCTTCATCCGCCCTATATGGTAACCTATTTCATCTCATCCAGTATTTTCGCATATCTGCCCGTTCCCACGACTGCCGCAAACATAGGCTCCTCTGCCAAAAGCGTATTAATTCCGGTCTTTTGCTCTACGAGATTTTCCATTCCATTGAGCAAAGCTCCTCCACCAGTCAGCACAATGCCACGGTCTACGATATCCGCCGCCAGTTCCGGCGGTGTCTGCTCCAGCACATGATGGATTCCATCCAAAATCTGCACGGTACAGTCACGCATTGCCTGACGGATCTCCACGGAGGTCAAAGTTGTCACTTGCGGAAGACCGGTAATCACATTTCTTCCTTTTACTTCCATGGTACGGACTTCTGGTTCATCCCATACCGTACCAATCTTCATCTTAATGCTCTCCGCAATCTGCTCCCCAATAAACAGATTGTGGTTTTTGCGCACATGACGCATAATTGCCTCATCAAAATTGCTTCCTGCCACTTTAATCGAATGAGATACCACCGTACTTCCCAGCGAAATGATCGCCATATCGCTTGTTCCGCCTCCAATATCCACGATCATATTTCCACAGGGCCGTTTGATATCAATCCCTGCTCCGGCCGCTGCCGCAATGGGTGCTTCGATCAGAAAAACTTCGCGGGCACCTGCCTGATAAGCAGCCTGCTCCACTGCCATTTTTTCCACCTCTGTGATTCCGCTCGGAATACAGATGGTAATGCGCGGCTTACGGAAAGCTCTTTTTCCGGTCGCCTTCAAGATAAAGTATTTCAGCATCATTTCTGTAATGCTATAGTCCGCGATCACACCCTGACGCAGAGGATGAATGGCAATGATATTTCCCTGGGTCTTCTGTATCATCTGCCGGGCCTCTTCTCCCATCGCCACCACTTTTCCGCTGTCCTTGTCGTAGGCAGCAACGGATGGCTCTTTGAGGACGATGCCTCTTCCAGCCGCATACACAAGTATACTGCTTGTTCCCAAATCAATTCCAATATCTACTGATGCCATCACGATCCCCTTCCATTTCTCATTCCTGAACATTTTCCATGAATTTTATTATATATAAAATTATGAAAAATAGAAAGCATTATTTTGTCTCCAGATATTTCTTTACATATTTTCCAGTATAAGAGACAGGATTGGCCGCCACTTCCTCAGGAGTTCCGACAGCAATGACCGTTCCGCCACGATCTCCTCCCTCCGGACCGATGTCGATAATATAATCTGCCGTCTTGATGACATCGAGATTATGTTCAATGACCAGCACGGTATTGCCTCCCTCAGACAATCTCTGCAGAATTTCAATCAGCTTATGCACATCCGCAAAATGAAGCCCCGTGGTAGGCTCATCCAGAATATAAATCGTCTTTCCGGTACTGCGCCGGCTCAGCTCTGTGGCCAGTTTTACCCTCTGTGCTTCTCCTCCGGACAATGTGGTGGACGGCTGTCCCAGACGAATATAAGAAAGCCCTACATCATACAGCGTCTGAATCTTTCTGTGAATGGACGGAATATTTTCAAAGAACGGCAATGCCTCCTCCACCGTCATATTCAGCACATCGTAAATACTTTTGTCTTTGTATTTTACCTCCAGTGTCTCGCGATTGTATCGTTTTCCATGACACACTTCACACGGCACGTAGACATCAGGCAAAAAATGCATTTCAATCTTGATAATGCCGTCTCCGCTGCAGGCTTCACATCGTCCTCCTTTGACATTAAAGCTGAAACGCCCTTTTTTGTATCCGCGCGCTTTGGCATCTGCTGTCGCGGCAAACAGATCACGAATCTGATCAAACACACCGGTGTATGTCGCCGGATTCGATCTTGGCGTGCGCCCAATCGGAGACTGATCGATATTAATGACCTTGTCCAGCTGTTCCGTTCCGAGAATCTGGTCATGCTCTCCCGGGATCGTACGGGCACGATTCAGTTTCTTCGCCAGTCCTTTGTACAAAATCTCGTTGACAAGTGAACTTTTTCCGGAACCGGACACACCCGTCACACAGGTCATCACTCCCAGAGGAATCTCCACGTCAATGTTTTTCAGATTGTTCTGTCTTGCCCCTTTGACTGTGAGGAATCCCTCAGGTTCTCTGCGCTCTTTTGGTACCGGAATTTTCATTCTTCCGCTCAGATATGCGCCGGTGATAGACTTCTTATTCTTCATCAATTCTTTCGCCGTACCGATTCCTACCAGCTCTCCGCCATGCTCTCCGGCTCCCGGTCCGATATCTACCACACAATCGGCGGCCAGCATCGTATCCTCGTCGTGTTCTACCACGATCAGCGTATTGCCAAGATCACGCAGATGCTTCAGCGTCGCCAGAAGCTTGTCATTGTCCCGCTGATGAAGACCGATACTCGGTTCATCCAGAATATAAGCCACGCCTACCAGACCGGAACCGATCTGAGTCGCCAGACGAATTCGCTGTGCTTCCCCTCCGGACAGCGTTCCTGTCGCACGGGATAATGTCAGATAATCCAGTCCCACATCCGCCAGAAATCCGACTCTTGCTTTAATCTCTTTGAGAATCTGCTCGCCGATCAAAAGCTGCTGCTTTGTCAGCTTTAGAGAATCCATCCATTGTTTCAGCTTCTCAATGGACAGTGACGTCACCTGATAAATGTTTCTATCACAGATTGTAGCTGCCAGCGCTTCTTTCTTCAGCCTCTGCCCCTTGCACACCGGACACGGCGTAATGCGCATAAATGACTCATATTCCTGCCTCGTAATCTGCGAAGAAGTCTCTCGGTATCTTCGTTCCACATTGCGCAGAAGTCCCTCAAAAGCCACATCATAAACGCCTTCTCCGCGCTGGCCCTTATAATGTACCTTCACGGTCTTTCCTTCTGTTCCGTGGATCAGGACATCCCGCACTTGCTTCGGGTATTCCTCAAAAGGAGTGTCCAGATCAAACTGATACTCTGTGCACAATGCCTGCAAAATCGCATTGGTAAAGCTGTTCTTATCCGCACAGGACTGCCATCCCATGACCACGATCGCCCCCTGATTGATACTCAGACTCTGATCCGGTATCATCAGATCGATATCAAACTCCATTTTGTAGCCAAGGCCGGTGCACTCCGGGCAGGCTCCAAACGGATTATTAAAGGAAAAACTTCTCGGTTCAATCTCATCCACACTGATTCCGCAGTCCGGGCAGGAGAAACTCTGACTGAAATTCAGATATTTTCCGTCCATCGTATCGACTACAAGAAGTCCGTCAGAGAGGTTCAGTACCGTCTCAATCGAATCGGTCAGCCGTTTTTCGATGCCCGGTTTTACCACAAGTCTGTCCACCACAATGGCAATGGTGTGTTTGATATTTTTATCCAGATTGATCTCCTCAGACAGTTCATACATACTTCCATCCACATGCACACGCACAAATCCGCTTTTTCTCGCACGCTCCAGAAGCTTCGCATGGGTGCCCTTTCTCCCGCGCACCACTGGAGCCAGCAGTTGGATTTTTGCCCGTTCCGGCAAGGCCATGATCTGATCTACCATCTGGTCTACCGTCTGGCGCTTAATCTCTCTTCCGCATTTCGGACAATGCGGAACTCCAATCCTCGCAAACAAAAGACGAAAATAATCATAAATCTCTGTCACAGTTCCGACCGTCGATCTCGGATTTCTGTTGGTCGTCTTCTGATCTATGGAAATCGCCGGTGACAGACCTTCAATACTTTCCACATCCGGCTTCTCCATCTGTCCCAGAAATTGTCTCGCATAAGAAGACAAAGATTCCATATATCGTCTCTGCCCCTCCGCATATATCGTATCAAAAGCCAGCGAACTTTTTCCGGAACCGCTCAGCCCGGTCAGAACTACCAGTTCATTTCTTGGAATATCCACATCCAGATGCTTCAGATTATTCTCGTTGGCTCCTCTGATTTTAATAAATTGCCTGCTTGATTTTCTCGCTGCCATGTTCTCTCCTCATTCAGTAGTCATGAATCTTTTTTCTCTATGTTCTCTCTCGTCCTTATAGTGTAGCACAGGCCTTTCGTTTTTGCAAACATTTGTTCGTTTTTTGAGATGCGTTTTTAAAATAAAAACTCCACAAATACCTGATTGGAAAGAGAGATTCCTTTTTGCGTCAGCCTCAGAGCATCTCCCTGTGTTTCCAGTAATCCCAGTTTCTCCAACTTACGGACCCGCCTGGCATATACGTTCTCCAGCGTCGTTCCAAACTCCCTGAAAAATCGCTCCCTGCTGATTCCTCCTGTCATCCGAAGTCCCAAAAACATAAATTCTTCCATTTGATCCTGCACAGAAAGTTCTTCCCTGTTTTCACGAATTTTATCCGGACTGCCCGCATCACGCAGATAGTGCTCCATCACGCTTGTATTGGAAAACCGGCTATTGCAGCGAAGCGAGGCGGCACCAAGGCCAACGCCCAGATAATCCACTCTCTGCCAATAGCCAATATTATGGCGGCATTCTTTGCCTGTCTTTGCATAATTGGAAATTTCGTATTGATGAAATCCATATACTTCAAGAATTTCTGCTGTCATCTCATACATCTGTCGTTCTTCCTCCTCGGAAGGAAGCTGCAGTTCCCGTTCATAAAATGGCGTGCCCTCCTCCACGATCAGACTGTAGGCAGAAATGTGCTCCGGCTCCAAATCGGCGATTGTACAGAGATTTTTCTCCCACGCTTTTACATCCTGTCCTGGAATCGCAGACATCAAATCCACATTGATATTTGAAAATCCAATACTTCTTGCCATCTCATAATTTTCCACAAATTCTGCAAAAGAATGAATCCGTCCAAGACTTCTTAACTCTTTCTCAATGGTTGACTGACAGCCAAGACTGAGACGGTTGATTCCGCACTGCAGATATTCACTCAGTTTCTCCGCATTCAGAGTTCCGGGGTTGGCTTCCATGGAAATCTCACAGTCTTCTGTGAGATGATAATTTTCCCTTATACACTCAAGAATTGCAGCAATTTGTCCCTCCTCCAGAACGGACGGTGTTCCGCCTCCCAAAAATACGGACGATACTTTTTCTCCCTCACATTCTTCAGCTGCACTTTGCAATTCCCGCTTCAGGGCATCCACATATTGCTTTTTTTCTCTGCTCCCCATGGGAAAGGACAGAAAATCACAATAATCACATTTTTTCACACAAAAAGGAATATGCACATACAGTTCCATGTTTTTCTCCTCATGATCCTAACGGTAAAAAACTGCTGTATGTTCACAGATTTCCGTGTCCATACAGCAGTTCTTTCTATTTTATTTGTCATCCAGCTTCAGCACACTCATAAATGCTTTCTGCGGAATCTCTACATTTCCTACCTGGCGCATACGCTTCTTACCTTCCTTCTGTTTTTCCAGAAGTTTCTTCTTACGTGTAATATCACCGCCATAACATTTTGCAAGAACATCCTTTCGCATCGCCTTTACCGTCTCACGGGCAATGATCTTGCTTCCGATCGCTGCCTGAATCGGAATCTCAAACAACTGTCTCGGAATTTCCTCTTTCAGGCGCTCGCACATCCTGCGTCCCCGGTCGTAAGCACTGTCAGCATGTACAATGAAGGAAAGTGCATCGACCTCTTCTTTGTTCACCAGAATATCCAGCTTCACAAGACTGCTTCGCTCATAACCATCGAGCTCGTAATCCAAAGAAGCATATCCTCTTGATCTGGATTTCAGCGCGTCAAAGAAATCATAGATAATCTCATTCAGAGGAAGACGATACTTCAAAAGCGCTCTCGTCTCCTCCATGTATTCCATTCCCTCATATTGACCGCGTCGTTCCTGGCAAAGCTCCATGATCGACCCGATAAACTCTGTCGTCACCATAATCTCCGCCTTGACCATCGGCTCCTCCATATAATCAATCTCCGCAGGATCCGGAAGGTTGGAAGGATTGGTCAGCTCGATCATCTCCCCATTGGTTTTATAAACCTTATAAATAACACCAGGTGCTGTCGTCACAAGATCCAGATTATACTCTCTCTCCAGACGCTCCTGAATGATTTCGAGATGCAAAAGTCCAAGAAAACCGCAGCGGAATCCAAATCCCAGCGCTACTGATGTCTCTGGTTCATAAAACAGCGACGCATCGTTTAACTGCAGCTTCTCCAGCGCGTCGCGCAGATCCTGGTATTTGGCACCATCAGCAGGATAAAGTCCACAGTAAACCATGGAATTCACCTTCTTATAACCAGGCAGCGGCTTTGCACATGGACGGGAATCGTCGGTGATCGTATCACCCACACGGGTATCTCTTACGTTTTTGATGCTGGCCGTAATGTAGCCTACCATTCCGGCACTCAGCTCGTCACACGGAATAAACTGCCCGGCACCAAAATATCCGACCTCAACAACCTCCTCGACTGCTCCGGTCGCCATCATACGGATCGGCGTTCCCTTTCTGACCGTTCCTTCTTTGATTCGGCAAAATACAATGACACCTCGATAAGAATCGTATACAGAGTCAAAAATCAATGCCTGCAGAGGAGCTTTTGGATCTCCGTGCGGTGCTGGGATCTTATGAACGATTGCCTCCAGCACATCCTCCACATTCTGTCCGGTCTTGGCAGAAATCTGCGGTGCATCCTCCGCCTCAATACCAATCACATCCTCAATCTCATTGATGACGCGCTGCGGATCTGCACTCGGCAGATCAATTTTGTTGATGACAGGAAGGACATCCAGATCATGATCCAGCGCCAGATATACATTCGCCAGTGTCTGTGCTTCAATTCCCTGCGCGGCATCCACCACAAGAATCGCACCATCACAGGCTGCAAGGCTTCGGGATACCTCATAGTTGAAATCCACATGTCCAGGGGTATCAATGAGGTTAAAAATATATTCCTCTCCGTCTTTGGCCTTGTAGATAATACGGACTGCCTGAGACTTGATGGTGATTCCACGCTCCCTCTCAAGTTCCATATTATCCAGCACCTGCGCCTGCATCTCACGATCTGTCAGAAGTCCTGTCATCTCGATGATACGGTCTGCCAGCGTAGACTTTCCGTGATCGATATGTGCGATAATACAAAAATTACGAATTTTACTTTGATCTATATTTGCCATGTATTTCCTCCATGTTCCTTTGTTACTTCAAGAAAACGGCATGAAAATGCCCTTATCTTACACATTATAACAGGGATTTTCGTATTTGTCATTGACCTTTTAGTACTTTGTTCAAAATCCAGGCCAATGGAGTCATGGCATTTTTTGCTTCTTCCACCGTATTCGTCTGAGCTCCCACCTCCACCAGGGCTGCTCTGGGCTTCAAATGCAGGTTGTAGCGAAGACTCGACAGATATACTGCTCTGCAAAGTCCGGGAAAATATTCCTTGGAGGCCAGCTCCATCTGAAAAGAAAAAGCCAGATTATCCTCAATATTTGGATTTGGAAGATATTCGATCACACCATTTTGAGCACTGTAGCTAAGTCCGTTAAAAAACATAATCTGTGCGGTAGGTTTTCCGTTTACCTCAGTCACAAGATGACGGTCTTCCGAAACGCCATCTCGATGAAGGTCGATCACCACCTCCACAGACGGATATTCGGCCAGCACCTGTTCTACCTTTTCTCTGGCATAATCATAGGCACTGCTTCGGTCTATTTCTCCATTTACGATATCAAAGGTATCTGTCACATGAATCACACCAAAGCCATAGGTTTCCTGAAGGAGCGAAACCAGAACTTCTCCAACGCCAACAACCGTATCCTCCTGATTTCCTGTTCTGGAATCGGCATAGGTTTCCTGCGAATGACTGTGGTAAATTAAAATCTGGGGGCTTTCCTGCCCATCAGGCAGGCGCATATCCCTGCCCATCAACGTCTCTGTATTGATAAGCTCACTGCTGACAGCAGTATTGGGATCCACAATAAAAAAATTCCCCAGAAGATATTCATAATCTTCCAGTCTCTCTCTCGGAATTTCCTCTGCCACAGAAAATTCCAATGCCGTCTCCTGCACGTCTTCCTGTGGTAGTTCCTGCTTCTCTTCTTGCTGTTCTTCTGTCCGTTTCTCCTCCTGCTGGCGCTGATCATTTTCCTCCAAAACCTGTTCTGCCAGATATACCTGATTGGCTTTCACAATGGCCGCATAGGTCTGTTCATCCTCAATCAGAGGCTCCTGCCGCTCCCTTTCCTGACAATAGGCAAGCAGAGGAATGATCTCTGCCAGAAATCCATGACCGCTGCTTTGTTCCCTCTCAAACGCAGCAGTCATGCCCAAACGCAGCACCAGTGTCCACAACATACACAGGCAAAGCAATACACAGATGGCTTTCTGCCCCTTTGTCACCAGACCACCTCTCTCAGACATGCCTTTCCTTTATTCATATGACGGCAAAACAGTTATTATACCTGACGAAAAGCCATGTTCAGGCCCTCGGAAATTGTAAAACTGAGTCGTTTAATGGTTTCGTCCACATCTTTCGGCGTCACAAACATCTGATTGAGATTCGGCGTGATCATCTCATCCAGAAATTCACGCTGCTCCTGCTCTTCCAATGCATCCAGCAGATGCTCCATCGCATCATGCACGATTGTTGCAGCATCCACAACCGTTGGAATTCCAATTCCTATTACTCTTACGCCCAGCGTCTCTTCATTGAGTCCTTCACGATGATTACCGACACCGGATCCCGGATTGATTCCGGCGTTGGTGATCTGAATCGTCCGGTTCAACCGTCTCGTGCTGCGTGCCGCCAGAGCATCCACAGCGATCACCGCATCCGGCTTTGTCTCCTGAATGATCCCCTGCACGATCTCCAGCGTCTCCATTCCCGTCTGCGCCATCACTCCGGGCACGATTGCGCTGACCATAATGCTGGTGTCATCTTCCAGAAGATCACGGCCATATTCCCGGATCACATGCCTTGTAATATGGAGATTGTCTACCACCTTCGGTCCCAGGGCATCCGGTGTGACCTGATGATTTCCAAGACCGACCACAAGAGCCGATTCCATCTTTTTCGATGGAAGAAGCTGCAGAATGTGATGTGCGATCTCCTGTGAGATTTCTCTGTGATACTCCTCATCCGGCACCGACATATTCGGCGCCTCAATCGTGATGTACGTTCCCTGTGGCTTTCCCATGGTCTTTGCACCATTCTCCGTCTCAATCCTCACTACAGTCGTGCGGATATCCTTTTCTTCGTTGTAGTTTTCCCGAACGACGACTCCCCGGATCTTAATATCCTTTTCATCAAAGCGTTCCCTCGCCTCCAGTGCCAGATCTGTCCGTACCTTGTAATTTCGAAACATATGCCTTCCTCCGCGATTTTACTGTTTTTTCGTTACTGTTCACTCCGTTCACAGTAACGTTTTTTCTTATTTTTTCTCATTTTCTTGAATTTTATGTATTGACAGACCGGCATCAATATAATAAAATGTATAAGCATGTTCTATTGGGATGCCCGTGTCTGTTCCAATAGAAATTAACGAATAATAACAAAAAGCCCTTATAAACGAAAAAACAATTGATATTTTATTTTGGAGGTGTACGAAGTTGGCTAACATTAAATCCGCAAAAAAAAGAATCCTGGTTACTAGAACAAAAGCTGCCAGAAACAAATCTATCAAATCCGCAGTAAAAACTTCTATCAAAAAAGTTGAGGCTGCTGTTGCAAAGAAAGATAAGGCTGCTGCTGTTGATGCATTAGCTGCTGCTACAACAACAATCAGCAAAGCTGCATCCAAAGGTGTTTATCATAAAAATAACGCTGCCAGAAAAGTTTCTCGTTTAGCTAAAATGGTTAACGAACTGGCATAATCATAAATATTATAAATTTCCATATAACGAAAAACAGCCCTACCGTCATGGGGCTGTTTTTTGTTCCTTTTTATCGACTGTACTGAATGATCAAAAGCTCTACACTCAATCTGTCCTCCAGTTTTCCAGTCTTTACTGCTTCCTCATATCCCATACAGTCCTCGACAGCTTTGCGAAGTTCTTCCGCCGAATACCGTCTGGCACAGTTCATAGTATTTTTCACAGCAAACGGCGGCAGACCAAGTCTGCTTCCAAGTTCACTCTGTCCAAGCCCGTCTGCCAGCATTTCCTTCGTCTGAAGAAGCTGGTTAAACTGTCTGGCGATCAGAAAAAGAATACGCATCGGAGGCTCTTTCAGAGCAAGCAGATCATAGTAAAGCTGCAGTGCCTTCTCCTGCTGTTTATCCGTCACGGCGCGCACCATTTCAAAAATTTTGTTGGTGATCTGGGCACTGCATACCGCCAAAATATCCTCACGCGTGATAATCTCCCGTCCAATCGTATAAGACAAAAGCTTCTCCAGCTCCGTCGTAATCCGGCTCATATCCGTGCCTGTCATGGTCAGAAACAGTTCCATATCACGCTGTGTAATCTTTTTTTTCTCTTTTCCCATCCTGCCAAGCACCCATTTCGTGAGTGTTTTGATGTCCTGAACGGCAAACTCGCCAATCCTTCCAGCTTTCTTTACCGCCTTAAACATACGGCTTCTCTTATCGACCTCTTCCTCCACAAATATCATGCACAGATAATCCGGCAGTCCGTCACTGATATAGTCCGCCAGTTCGTCACATTTATTTTTAAACACACCGGTATTCTGCAGAACAATGACTCTTCGCTCTGCAAAAAACGGTATCGTCTCCGCCAGATCAATGATTTCCTTTACGTTGATGTTTTTGCCTTCATAAAATGCCGTATTCATGGTATCCTCCTGCGGCACCAGAGCATCCAGAAGCTTCTGACGATACTGCTGCTTGAGATAGCCTTCCTCCCCGTAAAGAAGATAGACACATTTGAAATCACCGGTTTTGATATCTTCCTGAATATTTTTCACATTCTTACCTCAATTCATTTCATTGTATGCATTATCTTAACATTCTTTTTGTTACGAATCAACGGAAGTGTCTCAATTATCCGCAAAAAAGCAACGCTCCCCGCAGGAAACATTGCTTTTTATACTTTTTAATCCATATTTCGAATAATCTCTCTCAAAGGCAGAACAAACGTTGGAGATACCGATAACTCATCAATTCCCATTTCAACAAATTTCTCGGTCAATTCCATATCGGCTCCGAGCTCACCGCAGATTCCAACCCAGGCGCCGCCTTTATGTCCATTCTCAATCGTCATCTGAATCATACGCAGCACCGCCGGATGATGGGCATCATAAAACTCATCCAGAGCCGGATTCTGTCTGTCGATTGCCAGCGTATACTGTGTCAGGTCATTTGTTCCGATACTGAAGAAGTCAACCTCTTTTGCCAGTTCCTCACTGATCATGACCGATGCAGGAGTCTCAATCATCACACCGATTTCTACATCTTTATACTCGATTCCCTGTTCTTTCAGTTCATTCTTTACAGATGCAAGAATTTCCTTGATCTTTTGAATTTCCTTCACGGAAATGATCATCGGGAACATCACGGAAATATTTCCAAATGCGCTGGCACGAAGCAGCGCGCGAAGCTGTGTGCGGAAAATCTCTTCTCTCGTCAGGCAGATACGAATTGCCCGGTATCCGAGTGCCGGATTTTCTTCTTCATCCAGATTAAAATAATCTACTTTCTTATCAGCTCCGATATCCAGTGTACGAATGATGACCTTCTTGCCTGCCATATTTTCCGCTACTGTCTTATAGGCCTGAAACTGTTCATTTTCTGTTGGATAATGATCGGATTCCAGGTACAAAAACTCACTTCGAAACAGCCCAATACCCTCTGCGTCATTCATAAGAGCACCGCCAGTATCTGCCACGCTTCCGATGTTGGCATACAGATGAATCTCTCTGCCGCTTTTAGTCACTGTCTTCTGTCCCTTCAATGTCTTCAGAAGCTTCTCCTTGCGCGCTTCCTCCTCCATCGTTTCCTGCGCCTTGTCAATCAGCTCCTGTTCCGGATCAATCACCAGTGTTCCCTCATATCCATCGACAATTGCCAGTTTTCCATTCCACTCCTTCTGAATCGGCACACCGATTAAAGCTGGAATGTTCATCGTGCGGGCAAGAATCGCTGTATGTGAATTTGCAGAGCCATGTTCTGTCACAAATGCCAGAAGCTTGGACTTGTCCATCTGTACTGTCTCGCTTGGGGCAAGATCATCCGCTACCAGGATCACCGGCTCTTCCAGATCATTCATATCGTTGTCATTGCCGGACAGCACACGCACGAGACGCTCGGAAATATCTTTCACATCAGCAGCTCTCGCTTTCATATATTCATCATCCATGCTTGCAAACATAGACGAAAAATTATCTCCCGTGACAGCCACTGCATATTCTGCATTTACCCCCTGTCTTGTAATGATGTTCAGAATCGATTCGCAGTAGTCTTCATCCTCCAGCATCATCTGATGCACTTCAAAGATTGCCGCACCGGCCTCTCCTACTTCTCTGCAGGCTTTTTCATATAAGTTCTGAAGCTGCTCCTGTGCTTTTGCCCTGGCTGTTTCAAATCGCCGCTGTTCCGCTTGCGTATCCTCAATCTTTTCCCTTTTTACAACAGAATTGTTTTTCTCATAAAAGAAAATCTTTCCCATTGCAATTTTACGGAAAATGGATTTTCCTTCATACCTTTCCATATGCTTTCCCCCACTGCATTACAGATTTTCTTTGAAAAATTTCTCCATTGCCTCAATTGCGGCATCCTCGTCCGCACCTTCTGCGGATACAGTCACTTCTGCACCTTTTTTCACTGCCATTCCCATGATCATCATAAGCTGTGTCGCAGATACTGTTTTTTCACCTTTTGTCAGAGTGATTTTACTCTCAAATTTTTTTGCTTCCTTTACCAGTAATCCGGCTGGTCTTGCATGCAGACCTAATTCATCGTTAATTTCATAAGTAAATGATTTCATTGTTTGTCCTTTCCAAATCCTACTCTATGATCAGATTTTCACCAAAATAAATGTTCCCCTGTCTCACACATGATTCATAAGAATCAATACAGGGATAGCTGCTTTCCTTCTGCGGATGATACCAGACTCCGCGCATCCCGTACTGACAGGCTCCCTGCACATCCTTCCTCAGGCTGTCTCCAATAAACACAATTTCTTCCGGTTTACATTTCATTTTCTCTGTACAAACCTCAAAAAAATGTGCCGCTGGCTTTTCCACGCCCGTCTCCTCACTGGTCGTCATCTGACTCACCGCATCGAGAACCCCCAATTTCTCCAGTTTTTTGTACTGTATATATGCCGTCATGTCAGAGCCGATTCCAATTGGAATCTGTTTCTTCTGGAGGGTTTTGATCAAATCCATCAGACCCGGCTCTGGCTTCATGACGTCAATCAAAGTATCCCAGTAAACATGATACATTTTCAGCGCATAGGAAGAAAATGGCACATGTAAAAAATCGAGCATACACTGAAAACGAATTAAGCGATTATGATTGGCAGCACAGTCACTGCCTGTTCTCCTTTTTATGGTTTCCTGGGCTTTCGTAAATGTTTTGTAAAAAGTCTCCTCACAGATGGAAAACGCAGACATGCAGTATTCTTTCAAAGCCTGCATGGCAACTTCATTGCACGCATCATAATCATACATCGTATTGTCAATATCAAAAATAACAGCTTTTATCATCTGCATTTCCCTCCTGTAAATTGTGGTTCTTTATTTTTGGCCGTAATAAGCATTCTCTCCATGTTTTCTGAAATAATGCTTATCCTGCAAAGACTGCGGTGCCGGAGTACAATGCGGATGAATACTCTCGCAGTGAGCTGCCATCTTCGCAACTTCTTCCAGTACAACCGCATTATGGACTGCCTCGTGGGCATCTTTTCCCCATGCAAATGGCCCATGATTCTTACAGAGCACACATGGAACTGCCTCAACATCAGCCTTCCGGAAATGCTCCACGATCAACTTTCCTGTGTTTGTCTCATAATCTTCCAGTTCCTCTGCTGTCAGATTTCTGACACATGGAATTTCCCCATACATATAATCCGCATGAGTCGTTCCATAACATGGAATCGATCTTCCCGCCTGCGCCCAACTCGTTGCCCAGGTAGAATGCGTATGAACGACACCACCGATGGATGGAAAAGCTTTATACAGTTCACAGTGTGTTGCTGTGTCAGAAGAAGGATTCATATCTCCTTCAATCTTATTCATGTTCAAATCCATTACGACCATATCTTCCGGTTTTAATTTGTCATAATCAACGCCACTCGGTTTGATAACAAAATAGCCTGTCTCACGGTCTATGGCACTGACATTTCCCCATGTAAAGGTAACCAGACCATATTTGGGAAGTTCCATATTTGCCTCATATACAATTCTTTTCAGTTCTTCTAACATGACACTTCCTCCTCACTGATGGTATACATTGCCACCTCATCGATCTCACGGTTGGTAGAGATGATGACATCCTTTCCATCCTTCACATAATGATATACATTTGCAGATCCACAGTCCTGGTCAATCAAACGCATCTCATATTCTTTTGTTTCCTGATTATAGGTAAACATCATAAGATTGCGCTCGCCCTTTCTGTGTCCAACCACCAGTGCCGGTTTTCCGCAGAGCATTCCGCCGTAAATGGAATGGCAGAATTCTGCATCTTTCTCATACTCATATACCTGTTCAAAAACGCCGTTCTGTTTCTTATAAATACGGATTTTCTCACCGTGGAAAGGAGATAATACAGCCAGCTCTTTCTCGCCGTCACCATCAAAATCCACCAGAACTGCATCACTTGCAGCCTTGCTAAGGAGTTCTCGAATCTCCCACTCTCCTTCGGAAGTTTCTGGCGGAACAAACTGAAACACACCATTATCGGCTGAGATCACGCTTGTCTGGACACCATCTTCTTCTACTTTATAATATCCATGATTTTTGAGCATGTTATCCTTCAGAACCGTTAACTGCAACTGATTTTCGGCTGAAAACTGAGACATATCTTCCGGAAGCTCTGCCACATACACTTTTCCCGGCGAACTCCAGTCATCCTTAAACTGATGATCGGATTTCAGCGCACATGCGATCAGATAACGTTTTCCATTTCTCTCCAGAATATCAAAGCGATGTACAAACGGAAGATCCACAAGCGTACGGATTTCCCAGTCACCCTTTCCGCGTGGTGTCACAATCACGATTTTTGCTTCTTTGGAATCATTCGGAGAATAGAATTTGTGTGTGGCAAGGAACTGTCCATCACTTCCCGGAACCTGCACCATCGTCATCACTCCGCCTGGTTCTTCCCATACCACATCTTCCTGATTTCCATCCAGATCAAAAAGAAGACATTTATCCACTTTCTCAGCCGCTACGAGAAAATAACCTTTTCCCTGATAATGAAGCGGCGCAATGGAATAACACTTTGTCAAATTTGAAATTACTTTTTTTGAAATCACCATTTTTTTCGTCATCATCCTTATGCAACCTGCCTTTCCGTATCCTGTTTTTTCAAAATATGCGTCATCATCTGTTTCGCAAATACCAGATCTGCTCTCCAGTTTTCATTACCTGTGTACCAGAATTCTGTTACATATTTGCGCACACCAAGTTCCCACGCTTTTTGAATGGCAGCCTCAAAATTCACATGACCGGTACCAAAAGGAATTTCTCTGAATTTTCCCGGAACAGTCTCTTTCAAATGCATAGCTGCCAGATGCCCTTTTCCTTTTTCCAGATCCTCTAATACATCGGTACCATAGGATACGGCAGCATTGGTAATATTTCCAATGTCAGGATAAACCGTCAGATAACTGGAATTTACCATATTTACATAATTCATGGCCTTTTCAACCGTATTCATAAATTCTGTTTCCATTGTCTCGAATCCAAGCACCACGCCTGCACGTGCAGCCATCTCTGCTGCCTTCTGCAGATTTTTGGCAAATCTCTCTTTTGTCTCCGGGCTGGATTCCTCATAATATACATCATAGCCTGCAAGCTGGATAATGCGCACTCCCAGATCTTCTGCAAGGCTGATTGCTTTTTCCATAATCTCCATTCCTCTTGCGCAGACTTTCGGGTCGCTGCTTCCAAGAGGATATTTTCTGTGACCGCTCAGGCACATGGTGCGAATCGGCATGCCCACACCATTCATAATCGCAACAAGACCGGCACGCTCTTCCTGTGTCATATCAAGACGGGAAAGCTTTGCATCTGTCTCATCAATGCTGATTTCCAGGAAATCAAAGCCAGCCTGTTTCGCCGCCATCAGTTTTTCCCTCCATGTCAGGTCAGAGGGCATAGACTTTTCATAAAGTCCCAATGTATATGCTTTCATGTTTCCGCCTCCTATTTCGGCCATTTCTGAAACAATCCGCATAGCATATTCTGTTAAAAATCACTTTTCCGAACCTGATGAATGTCAACTCCTTTTTCACGAAGCAGTTCCAACTCTTCTTTTGGCGCCATCTCATCTGTAATCAGGTGCTTGACCATATGGATTCCACAGCTGATAAAACTGCTGTTTCTTCCTATTTTTGTGTGATCTGCCAGAATATAAACCTCCTGTGTAGCATGTTCGATCATTAATTGGTTGACGTTAACTTCATTGGCAATCTCTGTTGTCATTCCTGTAAGAGAAGAGATTCCCGAACATCCTACAAACGCTTTTTTCGCAAAAATATTCTGGAGATTTCTCACAGCAAAGTCTCCCACCATTGCTTCTTTTGGATAGCGGAGCTCGCCTCCTGTCAGGATAATGCTCACTCCGTCACCTTTTTCGTGATTAATGGCCTTTCCGTTATTCGTAATGACTGTCACATTTTCTCTGTCAATGTACTGAATCATGTGAAGTGCATTGGAACTGGTATTAATGAAAATGGTATCTTCATTTTCTATCAGAGTGGCTGCGTATTTTGCAATCAAATCCCTGTAAATCGTCACATCATCAATTTTCCCGGCAGTCTCTTCTGTCGCTTTGGCTCCGCCATAAAATCTGGTTACCAGGTTATTCTCTTCCAGATACTGAAGATCCCGTCTTATGGTAATCACTGACACATCCAGACGCTTTGCCAGCTCATCAACGCGAACCTCTGGATTTCTCTGCAAAATCTCTACAATCTGATTTCTTCTGCCCTCTACATATGCACGCTCTCTTTTCATATCTTTCTCCTTTTTTCCATTTATTATTTTCCACAACAATCCTCTTTATATGAATGATTATATCGTTTTTTATGAATTTTGTCATTGTTTTTTTATGATACATTCGAAAAAAGGGTATAAAAAATACAGACAGCATTTACGGGCTGAAATCGTTCATAAAGTTCACAAACACACATGCTATGCGGTAATTGCCTGTCCTTTATTCGATAATACCGTTCTCTCTCATTTTGTCTTCAATCTCTTTCTGAGACATGATGTTGCGAAGACCGATTACTTTTGTTCCTTTTTTCTCAGCATCTTTAAACATATTCACAAAGTTCTGTGCGCAGAATACTACATCAAACTGAGCTGCCGCACTTTTTCCTTCTGACAAAGCACAGTGATGTACTTTGCCCGGTTTTAAACCAACTTTATCCAATACCTTCTGCATTGTCATTTTCATCATCAGACTGGAACCTGCTCCATTTGCACAACATACCAAAAAGCTCATATTTTCTTTTGCCATTTTTTTAATCTCCTTTTTCAATTTATTTTTTATGACTTTATAACGTTTAAGCTGCTTTTTTTTCTTTTAACTCTTTATATGCCTCGTAATCTTCTGTCATCATAAAATATCCTTCTTTGTCCAGGCGATACTGAATCTGAGGAATTGCAATCAGTACGATCGCCACAATCGCTACACCTGCATAGCTTAAGAACTTCATCACTCCGGTCATCACAGGCCATACAACTGCCCAGTCCCACATACCGAGATATCCGCCGTATGCGGCCATTCCTACCCAGCCTGCGATGAGCGCAGAACCGAATACCTGACACAGACCGGAAATAAACGGAAGGATCAATGCTGCCTTGACACCGCCTTTTTCATTTGCGAAAATTGCTATGGTTGCGTTGTCAAAGAATACAGGTACGAATCCACAGATAACCAATACCGGACTTTTCAATGCGATCAGTGCAGCAATCGCAAGGATCTGTCCCACAAATCCAGCCAAAAATCCAAGAGGAACTGCATTGGCAGAACCAAAACCGAATGCTACGGCACAGTCTACACCAGGTACGGAACCTGGAAGCAGTTTGTCTGCAATACCCTGGAAGGAAGCAGTCAGCTCTGTTACGAAGGTTCTTACTCCAAGCTGCAGGATTGCAAGATATACAGAGAAGTACAGACATGTCTGAATGACATAGAATACCATACTCTGTCCCTCTGCCATGAATCCCTGCTCTGTCAGATAATCACGTCCAAGGATGCAAAGGATCGCTCCGAAGAAGATCAGCATCAGGATGGAAGTACATACCATATTTTCATTAAAGATAGACATAAATCCCGGAAGCTCAATGTCATCGATTTTCTTTACTTCTTTACCATTTTTCTTTTTACCGAATAATTTCTCAGCCAGCCAGGTGTTTAACGCAACACCGAACATCTGCTGATGTGCCAGACAGAAGCCTGCACCGTCAGAAAGTTCCTGACACGGCTTGATCGTCAGGTTTGCACCTACTGCCCAGTATAAACCAAGCACGATTGCCATTACAATGATTAATTTTACATCGCTCTTGATCAGGAACGGACAAGCAAACATAATCAGCCAATATGCTGTCGCTGCCTGCTGTACCTGCACATGACCGGTTGTAAACAGCGCTCTCATCTTTGTATATTTGCTGAAACGAACCAGCAAAATATTGACGATAAACGCGATCAGAAGAAGAATCATCGCATTTCCAAATCCTTTGCCGAACACTTCTTCGACACCGGCTGTTACTGCATTTTGTCCGAAATACGGGTCGATAACCATCGCGTCCATATTGAATCGGTCTTTCAGACCAACCAGTACAGGACGGAAGTTGCTTACCAGACCGCTGGAACCGACTGTAAGAATCAAATAACCAACAATCGCCTTAATGGCACCTGCCAAAACATCATACCAGGGTTTCCCCAGCAGGATATATCCTAAAATTACAATCAAACCGATCATAAATGCAGGCTGCTGTAAAATATTCGTCGCAAAATATGACCATATGTTCATCAAAATTTCCATTTTTCTTCCCCCGTTTTTTATGATTAATCCAGATATTTTTTCTGTATCTCAAGAAGATCCTCTTCCGTCTTTGCATTCATAAGCTCATTCAGAACCTCTTCACTTCCGAGAACTTCTGACAGCTTTGCCATATTCTCCAGATGCTGTTCCGGATTACAGGATGCCAGCGTAAAAAACAGTACCGCATCCTTCTCCGGATCTTCCGGATCAAAGCTGACCGGCTCTTCCAGCTTCATAAAGGCAATGGCTGTTTTATGTACGCCTTTTGCACATTCCTGTGAATGCGGCATGGCAACGTTTGGAACAATAACAATGTATGGTCCGTATTCTTCCACACAACGAATGATATCCTCTTTGTAGTTTGCCTCCACGGTACCATCGGCTTCCAGAACTTCACAGCTCATGCGAATCGCATCTTTCCAGTCCTGTGCACGCTCTGCAAATTTTACGTGATGATTTTCAACAAAATTTCTTAACATAAGTTACCCCCTGTTTTTCTTACAGACAAGAACGGAACGGAATGTTCTGTGGTGCCTCAAAGCAGTCCTCAAAACCTCTTCTGTGGTGGTATGCACGTTTGTCCTTATCTGTCGGATATACATATTTGCCGCCTACTTCCCAGAAGAATGGATGGAATTTGTAATCCAGACGGTCTTTCTTCATATCATATAATACACGAATTTCGTTCACATCTGCCATAAAGTTTGTCCATACGTCATAGTGAATCGGGATGACAACCTTGCATCTCAGTGCCTCTGCCATTCTCAGGATGTCGCAGGAAGTCATTTTGTCTGCCATTCCAACCGGATTCTCACCGTAAGAACCAAACGCTACATCTACATCATAATCTTTTCCATGTTTTGCGAAATAGATGGAATAATGAGAGTCACCGCTGTGATAAATATTTCCGCCCGGGGTTTTAATCAGATAATTGACAGCTTTGTCATCCATATCCGTCGGGCATACACCAGTCAGCTCTTCTCTGTCAGGTCCTGTGGAATCTGTTGTTACCAGGCAGGTTCTGTCAAAAGAATCCAGCGCTACAATCTCGATGTCTTTAATCTTAATTGTATCACCAGGTCTTACTGTTACGCAACGGTCTGCCGGAACGCCCCATTTCTGCCATAATTCTACCGATTTCTTTGGTCCGATAAATGGAACCGGAATTTCTTTTCCGTTCTCATCTACGGTTGTCATTCCTGATTTGATTACATGTGCTGCATATTCTGCACTCATATGATCCTGATGATAATGAGTAGCCAGTACTGCATCTACCTGTTTGATTGCGAATGGATCGATGACAAACGGAACTGCACGAAGGTTTGGCTGCATCGCTCTTGCGCCGCACATATTTGCCATCTGATGGCCAACTTTCATTTTGCCGTCTCCGTGTGTTCTCTTTCCATTGCCGCACCATAAATCCACGGTGATGTTGCAGTTGCCTGGTGTTTTGAACCACATACCGGTGCATCCGAGCCACCACATAGCTACCGTTCCTGGTTTTACTTCCTCATTTTCGATTTCTTCGTTCAGCCAAGTTCCCCACTCAGGAAACGTTCCCATGATCCAGCTCTCTCTTGTGATTTCGTCAATTTTGCTCATAAAATCCTCCCTTTCTCGAACAAAACATTCATTTCGTTCATTTAATTTGTTCTTTATGTTTTTGTTAATGATAATATATCACCATTTATGAACTTTTTCAAGTTATTTATATGAACGTTCCTTTGTTTTATGATTGTTTTATTCATTTTTACCTATTGCACAATTACAGAAACCTGTTTTTGTAACTATTCACCAAAAAAAGCTTCCGGTCAAAGTCTTTTCAGACATTCACCGGAAGCTTTCCTTCCATTTATATGATAAACTTAAAAACCAATCATCATTCCAACGAGATGTACCACAAGCGCACACAGCCATGCGATCACACACTGCCCAATCACCACACCGGCTGCCCATTTTCCGCCAAGTTCTCTCTTTACCGAGGCAACTGCCGCTACACATGGAGTATACAACAGACAGAATACCAGAAGAGATGCGGCGGTCAACGGTGTCAGCACTGCCTGAAGGCTGGCTGTACTTCCAAACAGCACCGTCAATGTGGAAACAACGCTTTCTTTTGCCATAAATCCGGAGATCAGCGCTGTGGAAATTCTCCAGTCTCCAAAGCCAAGCGGCGCAAAGACAGGAGCAATGATGCCTGCAATGATTGCGAGAATGCTGTCCTGAGAATCGCTGACCCTGGTCAGATGCATATTAAAATTCTGCAAAAACCAGATGACGATCGTTGCCACAAAAATGACTGTGAATGCTCTCTGCAGAAAATCTTTTGCCTTTTCCCAAAGAAGCTGCGCCACGTTTTTTGCCCCCGGCATACGATAGTTCGGAAGCTCCATAACAAAAGGAACCGCCTCACCTTTAAACATACTGTTTTTAAAGATCAACGCCACCAGAATTCCCACCAGAATTCCTGTCAGATACAGACCGATCATAACCAGTGCTCCATATTCCGGGAAAAAGGCTGCCGTGAAAAATCCATAAATCGGAAGTTTAGCCGAACAGCTCATAAATGGCGTCAGCATAATCGTCATTTTCCGGTCACGCTCCGACGGCAATGTCCGGCTCGCCATAACACCGGGAACCGTACATCCGAAACCAACCAGCATCGGCACAATGCTTCGTCCGGACAGACCGATTTTTCTCAGCAGCTTGTCCATCACAAAAGCAACTCTCGCCATATATCCGGTGTCTTCCAAAAGAGACAGGAAGAAAAACAGCGTGACAATAATCGGAAGGAAACTTAACACACTTCCAACACCGTTGAAAATACCATCAATAATCAGTGAGTGAATGCCAGCATTTACGTTCCAGGCAGTCATCGCGCTGTCTACCGAATTGGTGAACCAGTCAATCAGCATCTCCAGTGCCCCCTGCATCCAAGCTCCGATCACATGAAACGTGAGGAAAAATACAAGCCCCATAATTCCTATAAAACAGGGAATCGCTGTGTACTTTCCCGTCAGAATACGGTCAATTTTGCGGCTTCGGATGTGTTCTTTGCTCTCCTGCGGTTTTACGACCGTTTTTTCCACGAGATTTTCAATAAAATCAAAACGCATCTCCGCGATCGCAGCTGAACAATCCAATCCCCGCTCTTCCTCCATCTGCGTGATGATATGTCCCATCATCTGTATTTCATTCTGAGAAAGCTTCAGCTTCTCCAGAATCACCCGATCGCCTTCCACCAGCTTGGTCGCAGCAAACCGGACAGGAATGCCTGCTGCCTGTGCATGATCCTCGATCAGATGCATGATGCCGTGCAGACATCTATGTACCGCACCATTGTGTTCTTCTTTTCCACAGAAATCCGTTCTTCCCGGGCGCTCCTGATACTGCGCTACATGAATCGCATGACGAATCAGCTCCTCCACGCCTTCGTTTTTGGAAGCAGAAATCGGAACGACAGGAATTCCCAGTATCTCCTCCATCTCATTGATTCGGATGGAACCGCCGTTACCGCGCACCTCATCCATCATATTTAATGCAAGAACCATCGGAACGTCCAATTCCATCAGCTGCATCGTCAGATACAGATTTCGCTCAATATTCGTGGCATCCACAATATTGATGATTCCTTTGGGCTTTTCGTCAATGATAAACTCACGTGTGACAATCTCCTCACTCGTGTATGGCGACATGGAATAAATGCCCGGAAGATCGGTGATCTCCGTATTGTCATGCCCCCGAATCGCCCCGCTTTTTCTGTCTACCGTTACACCCGGAAAATTGCCGACATGCTGATTAGAGCCTGTCAGCTGATTAAACAGCGTTGTCTTTCCACAATTCTGATTTCCCGCAAGCGCAAAGGTCAATACCGTGCCCTCCGGCAGAGGATGCTCATCCGCCTTCACATGGTATTTTCCGCCCTCGCCCAATCCTGGATGTTCTGCATTGATCACATGGTGGTCTTCTTCTTTTTTTTCTTTTTTTCTCTCCTTAACCGGTTCAATCTCTATCTTTTCTGCATCCGCAAGACGCAATGTCAGTTCATATCCATGAATTCTAAGCTCCATGGGGTCTCCCATAGGCGCATACTTGATCAAAGTCACCTGTGCGCCGGGAATCACGCCCATGTCAAGAAAATGCTGACGAAGTGCACCGCTTCCGCCTACAGACACAACGGCTGCCGTTTTTCCGATCTCAAGATCTTTTAAAGTCATGATACTCTCTCTCCCTTTCCTATCATAAAAATCATCAAAACAATCTTATTGATAGTTTTTATCATCTACTAAAAGTTAGTATATACTTACTTTAAATATCTGTCAAGATTTCCCTTGTATTTTTCTGCCTTTTTACCGGCACACCGAATAATAATTTTCTGATTGCGTAAGCCACGCCATCCTCCTCGTTAGAAAGCGTGACAAAATCAGCATTCTGTTTCACCTCTTCTGTCGCATTTCCCATCGCCACTCCGATTGCTGCCGCCTGTAAAATATCCATATCATTCTGTGTATCACCGCAGGCCATTGTCTGCTCCATCGGGATGTTCAGCAAATCTGCCAGAATATACAGTCCTTTTCCTTTTGTCGTTCCTTTTTTTGTGATTTCCAGATTGTGATATCCCCCGGACACAACCTCCAGTCTCTCATCCGCAGACAGCATGCGCAGTACCTTTTCATAATCCGTGTAAATTCCATCCTCACCCTGATAAAAATTCATTGTTATTTTCTGTATCTGTATCTTTCTGTCACGAACATACTGCGGTAGATTTTTTACAAAGCGTCTGGAAGACTGTATGTATGCCTGCATGGGTTTTGAGATAGGCAAAAGTGCAACCTTATCATACAGCTTTTCATCGCTGCAGCTGTCTCCTTCTACAAATAAATCCATATGAATATCCATCTGATCCAGTCGCTCAACAAGTTCCACAGAAAGCTGATTATCCATACAATTCGAATACAGACATTCCTTCTGTGGAATACGGTAGATTCCCGCTCCATTAGCCGTAATAGCATAACGGATCCCGATTTCTTCCATCTCTTTTAACGGTAATCCGCAGTACGGACGTCCCGTAGAAACAACTACCTGTACCCCATCCTGAACTGCCTCTGTGATTGCTTCTTTATTTTCTGAAGAGATACTTTTATCCGGACGGAACAAGGTTCCATCCAGATCCAGTGCCACCAGCTTAATTGCTTTTTCCATAATACCTTTTCTCCTTTTACAATTTACCTTATCATATATTTTTTTATTGCTCTTTTCAAGCCCCGGCGATATAATTAAGTATTATGCATGACTGATGATTCAGGCAAAAACAGGTCATGCAGCAGGCAACTCATTGATCATTTAGAAAGGAAATTTTATGCTTCAAACAATTGAAACCATCAACAGTGCCGTGAACAATTTCATCTGGGGCGTTCCGGCTATGATCTGCATCATTGGTGTCGGTCTGTATCTGAGTATTCGCACAAATTTTGTGCAGATTCGAAAGTTCCCCTATGCGATTAAAACAACCCTCGGCAGAATTTTCCGCAAACGCGAGGCAGAAGACGGAGCCATGACACCGTTTCAGGCTGTCTGTACAGCCCTCGCCGCCACAGTCGGTACGGGAAACATCGCCGGTGTTGCCGGAGCCATTGCAATCGGCGGTCCCGGAGCCGTTTTTTGGATGTGGATCTCCGCATTCCTCGGCATGTGTACCAAATTCTGTGAAGTAACTCTGGCCGTTCATTTTCGTGAGCGAAACGAAGAGGGAGATTACGTGGGCGGTCCCATGTACTACATCAAAAACGGTCTCGGAAAGAACTGGCAGTGGCTGGCCGTTGCATTCTCCGCCTTCGGCGTACTGACCGTGTTCGGAACTGGAAACGCCACACAGGTAAACACCATCACAACCGCTATTAATTCTGCACTTTTAAACTTCCACGTGATTAACGACTCGCAAGTCAAAACCGTCAGCCTTGTTGTTGGTATCATCATCGCTATTCTGGTTGCACTGGTTCTTCTCGGCGGCGTCAAACGAATCGGACATGTAACAGAAAAGCTGGTTCCTTTTATGGCAGTGCTTTACATTATTCTGGCACTTGGTGTTGTGATTCTGAACGTGAACAGAATTCCTGGTGTCTTTCATGACATCATTGCTGGCGCTTTTCGCCCGGCATCCGTCACAGGTGGTCTTGTCGGAAGCTTTTTCATGAGTATGAAAAAAGGTGTTTCCCGCGGTATCTTCTCCAACGAAGCCGGTCTTGGTACAGGTTCCATCGCCCATGCGTGCGCAGATACCAGAAAGCCTGTCAAGCAGGGCTTCTTCGGTGTCTTTGAAGTATTTACCGATACGATTGTCATCTGTACTCTGACCGCACTTGTCATCCTGTGCAGCGGCGTTCCTGTCGCATACGGAGAGGCAGCCGGAGCAGAACTGACCATTCTCGGCTTTACTTCTACCTATGGAAGCTGGGTATCTCTTTTCACAGCTGTCGCTATGTGCTGTTTCGCATTCTCCACAATCATCGGATGGGGACTGTACGGCGCGCGCTGTATTGAGTTTCTGTTTTCTTCCAAGGTTATCAAACCGTTTATGGTTGTTTATTCTTTAGTAGCAATCCTGGGCGCAACTGTAGAACTTGGCCTGATGTGGAGCATTGCAGAGACCTTCAACGGTCTTATGGTAATCCCCAACCTGATCGCGCTCTTCCTTCTTTCCGGAACACTCGTCAAACTTCTGAAAGATTTCTTTGCTTCCGGTGAAGCATAATTACATACGTTTTACAAAAGGCACCGTCCGGATTGTTCCAGACGATGCCTTTTGTTTCCCTATTTATTCTATTTTTTCAATACTTTATAATTTGCCGGATTTTCATAATCTTTATGAATACCATCATCCTCAAACAACGTATATTCTGCACCTTCATATCCAAGAAGTTCCAGATTTGTTGTATCAATTTCCTCGACACACTGTGCCGCCTTGGCAACCGGAATACATCTGTCCTTTCGAATAAACAGCGGAACCTCATCCAGCGCTACCTCCACATAATGATGTCCCTTTTCCAGTACCTGCTCCGTGTAAGCGCCCTCTTTTGAGAATTTTACAAATTTCATCTCTTCCGGCAGATACACATAACGGCCTCTTGCATTCTGCGTATACACCGGTGCAATCATAATCTCATTTCCGATCATCATCTGATCTTCCACACGAAGAGCCGCGGAATCCTCCGGATAAACAAACGCCAGCGGTTTGAAATACAGATCATCCTCCAGAGCCGCCTTCATATATTCGCTGTAAAGGTATGGAATCAGACGGTAACGCGTCTCAATAATTCCTCTGAAATCTTCCACACGTTCAAACTGATACGGCTCCTGCTCTCTCGTTCCAACAGCGGCATGATTTCTCATCAGCGGGGTAAAGACACCGAGTGCCAACCAGCGCAGTACCAGATCTCTGGTTGTGTCAGCACCAAATCCACCCAGATCTGCTCCCGTATACAGAAAGCCACACATATTCAAGGATGGCATCATCTTCAGATTCAGCAGCAGATGAGACCACCAGGATTTATTGTCTCCGGTCCAGATGCCGCCGTAGCGATGCATTCCTACATAAGAAGAACGGGAAAACATCAGAAAACGCTTATCCGGATCAATTCGCTCAAACGCCTCCCCGGCTGCTCTTGTCATATTGTAGCCAAACAGGTTATGCACCTTGTCGTGACGAATCTTCTGTCCATTGACATTGTGATAAAAACGTTTGTAATCTTCTTTGCTATTGGCCATCGCTCCCACCTGGTCACCAAGCGCCCATAGTGGAATCTCCTCCACATCCTCCTCGATGTACTTGCGAAGTGTCTGTTTCAGTTCTTCCATCCCTTCCCGGGAATAGAAGATTGCCGGCTCATTCATATCATTCCAGAAGCCCTCAATGCCCTGATCGATCAGATCACGGTAATGATCTCCAAACCATTTTCTTGCCTCCGGATTGAGCACATCCGGAAAATGGGTATATCCCGGCCATACCGCCGCCGCAAAATCACTGCCGTCCTCACGTTTACAGAAATAATTATTTTTTACGCCTTCCTCATAAACTGAATAGCCATCTTCAATCTTAACTCCTGCATCAATGATCGGCACAAGGCGGATTCCCTGCTCTTTCATTCCCTGCACAAAATCCGGGAAATCGGAAAACTCCTTTTCATTGAGCGTGAAATCCTTATAATCCTGCATATAGTCAATGTCCATATAAATCATATCCAGTGGAATCTGATTTTCGCGATAACCCTTCGCTACATTCTCAAAATCTTCTTTTGTCTTGTAGCCCCAGCGGCTCTGACCCAATCCAAACGCAAATTTCGGCGGAATATAGCTTCTTCCGATCAGCTTACGAAACTGCTTTACGATGTCATACGCATTCTCTCCCTCAATGACATACAAATAGAGGTCCGCAGCCTCACAGCTCACCTTCATCGTATCTTCTCTTGTATAGCCAATATCAAATACCAGTCTGGATGGATAATCAAAAAATAATCCCACATTCTGTTCTCCGGAAATCACAACCAGATTGTGCGCACCATACAGCGAACGCTTGTCCTCCGTATGCTCCGGATCATCTGTACAATCACTGATGTAACAGTAACCTCTCTTATTCAATCCACGGTTGGTCTCTCCGAGGCCATATACCATATCATCCTCTGCAAGACGGTAAGTAAACGAAAATCCCTCCTCCTGAGAAATTTCTCCATACGCCGGTGTTCCCTGTTCTGCCTCTACTTTTTTTACGATTGCCTCTGTCTCAAAAGGATTTCCAAACACGTATTTGCGTACCATATCTATTTTTCCTCCTGTTATTTATGTTAGCGTTAACCTTTATTAGAAAGTAGCATATTCCATTTGAAAAGTCAAGATTTTGCAATTTATTTTTTGTATTTTTTGTGTATCTTTGTTATAATAAAAAAAGATTTTAGATTAGCGTTAACCTATTAAAAACAGGAGAACATTTATGGTAACATTAAAAGATATTGCAGAGCGCGCAGGCGTCAGCATGATGACTGTCTCACGTGTTATGAACGGGCATCATGGAAAAGTATCGGAAAAGACAGCCGCACGCATCCAGGCTCTGGCAGATGAAATGGGATATATTCCAAATTCCTCTGCCAGAAGCCTTGCCGCCAGATCCTCGAAGATTATTGCAGTAATACTGAGGGATTTTCCCGACTCTAATCCTCTGGCAGATCCCCATTCCTCCACATTTCTTGGCCTGATCACCAGGGAAGTTCAAAAACAGGGCTACTATGTCATGATTCACTTTGTACAGGACTTCTCGGACATCACGTTTCGCCTGCGCTCCTGGAACGCAGAGGGCGCGATTTTTCTCGGATTGTTTGATGAAGAGGTTCGCCAGATACAAAAAAGCAACCAGATTCCGCTTGTATTTACAGACAGCTACAGCCAGGTCCGCCAAATGATCAACATCGGTATCGATGACTACAAAGGCGGTGAACTCGCCGCCACCCATTTTTTACAGAAAGGTCATAGAAATCTTGGCTTTGCCGGACCCTTTATCAGAATCGGCGGTGTCGTTTCCAAACGGTACGAAGGTTTTTCTGATACGCTTTCAAAAAATCATCTGACCCTTGCTCCGGAACATATCTATGATCTGCTGAAAATAACGCCCGAAGAAATAGTGGAAAACATTCTTCAGGATTCCTGTCCGCCAACTGGTATTTTTGCTTTTTCGGATGAATTTGCCGTACAGTTTTGCCATGCAGCAAAACAGAGAGGGCTGTCTGTTCCGGAAGACATCTCCATCATCGGATTCGATGATTTTCCGATCAGCCGGATTCTTCCTCTCCCTCTGACTACAATCCGACAAGACATTGATAAAAAAGCAGCCGAAACCTGCCGGATTCTATTTGAACATATCAAAGAGCCTGACAAACCCAGTGAAAATGTAATCTTAGATGTAGAACTTGTGGAGCGCAGTTCCGTCTCCACCATAAGAGAAGGAGCAGTCCAATAGCAGGAACTGCTCCTTTTTGTCTATTTTTCGAAATTATAAAATTTTTCCGTCTCCCGATTGCGATATTCATGCTTCTCGTAATATCCAATCAATTCGCCGTCCTCTTTGCGAAGAGCGACCATATAGACATCCTTATTCTGCTTCTCATTGTGAAATGTATAAATTATATTATGATCTTTACTCTCGGCAAACCAATCCACAACCTTATGAATTTTCTCACAAGACTCTGCATTGTGACAATCAAGAAGGCTTCTTCCCACCAAAGCAGCACCTCCTCTTTTTGCATAGGCAGTCACCGCTGCCGGGTTCATATAAATAATCTCGTGCTCCAGATTACAGATCACCACCGCGCAGCGATCCTGTTCTATGATGCTTTTAAAAAATAAAGAAAGTTCCATCTTCATCCTCCTTCTGAAATAAATATTATACTTTTTTCTTTCACAAGCTGCTATTTATTGGGGTGGTCGTATGTGCACCACTTTTCCCGTCACCGGAACCCTTTCAAACGGCAAGGTTTTCGGGTCGCTTGCTTCCGGAGTTTTTCCGCATGACCGTGCTCGCCCGGGAGGGATACCACCGCCCAGGCATGTCGATTTTCTTGCTTTTTCTGC
>JAUNPJ010000014.1 GCA_030536755.1 Eubacteriales bacterium
ATCTCTTTTTCATGGAGGTCTTGACCTCCATTCTGTAGAGGTCTTAAATAATCCTCATAGAATTTTTTTACATAGATTATATTTGGATACCCCTGTCCCTGACGCCTTCTTTCAATCAACCCGATTCCTTCCTCGGAAGTATCCAGTTCACTGAGTATCTTATAAACATAGCTCTCCGACCGGTTCAAAATTTCCGCCATTTCTTCTACTGTAAAAATGATGTAGACCCTGTCTTCTTCATCCACCCATCCATTTCTGCGGGACATATCCATTCGATCCAACAGCAATCCGTACAATACTTTAGAATCTGTGGATATTTTATTGAACTTCGGATCAGTAAACAGTATCTTTGGCATCCGGAAAAAAGCAAAGCGATCTGACTCCCCACTGTGAAAGTAGTCATAATAGCGCATGGTTCTTATTCTTCCTTCTTATCATCTTCAACTTCCAGATTTGCCTCTTCTGATTCAAAGATTTCCTGGTTAAGAGCATTCATAAAACCATCAATATAAAGCTGGCGCAAATCACCTATTTGCAGCCATTCAATGTCCTGCATCTCTTCAAAACCCCAGTTTACAACTTCTTTCATGATATAAAGTACATCATAAACACCATCGTAATCGTTACAGTCATATAATGTACGAATCATCTCCACCAGACGGTCTCCATCAATTACACCTTTCTTATCAAGTTCGATAAGCACACTGAAAAAGGAAAGCGCACACATAGTACTTCTCCGACGGATCACGTTGCTATCCGGCTTACCATAGTCGTTAATCATATTTCTTACATACAGTTCCTTAAAGATTTCCCCTTTGATGACAGCCTCCTGACGCTTCTGGTTCCGCTCTCCTGGTGAGCAGAATTCAAAATCACCCTCTCCATCGAGACCAGCAGCAATATCCGCTTCTTCTTTATCCAAAACTTCTTTTAACTCATCAAGTCCAAAATATTCATCATTCTGACCGCTGTATGTGCGCATCTGATTTAATGCAAATTTTACGATTTCTATAAGACCTGTAAGACGACCAAAGCTTCCCTCAATCTTGAGGATTTCATCGAAATCGGACTGATCATATACCACCTTTTCATCATAGTTTTCTTCACTTTCTTTTCTGGGAAATTCTTTCATCTTTTCCTGTGTCATCATTCTTTTCATATCATTTTTATCCTCCTCAATTTTTCCTGTAATATCTTTCACATAAATCTGGCATGGTCTGCCAGGATACGGCTGTGTTACAACCACCATTTTCTCTTTCTGATAAAGTTCTTCCAGTGCCATGTCCACACGGTACCGGGTAGCATTCAAATCTTTCTTCATCTCACTTTTCGGATAGATCACATAGCGTGTTCCGTAATCATCGATCCAGCCGTTAAATGCAGCCACATTCATACGATCCAGAAGCAGTGCATATAAAACCTTTGCTTCGACTGACATTTTTCTGTATTCCGGATCCCTGAACAGGATCTTCGGAACCTGCAGACATTCAACCGGTTCATATCCCAATCTGTTCATCATTCCTTTTCTGCCTCCATTTCAGTTACAAAATCACCAATACCATAATTCTGCGGCATATCGAGTATTAACCAGCGGATCTTACTCACCGGAACCTCTAACCCTCTGTTCGTTCCAATTGACTTTTTTGTTTTTGACATTTCATTCACCAGCTTCACAAGAAACCGCGAAAAACAAACAGAATACGTTTTTAATGTTTCCCCATGAAGTGACGCTACATAAAAGCTGTCCAGTTCTCCGCGTGCTCTGCTATCTTTAAAAAGTCTCTGAACAAGCAGATGCATTTGAAGCTGCTGATTATTGCAGTCTAAATGCATAATCTTCTGACTGATTGCCAGCAGTATATCAACATCCATACTGTTTTCCATGATTGCTCCGGCAAATATGGTTGCCTCCATCATGGCTTCTAACTCAATCTGTTTCACATTTATCTGTTCCTCTTCATTCATAAATCTCTTGCTGATCAAGAGTTCTTTATCTACCTGATTCATGGTCTTTCCTCCTATCGAAATGGAAGTTCTTCATCATATCCATCCGGAATACTCATAAATCCGTCGAAATCTTCCGGTGCCGGTGGCGGATAATTACCTGACTGATCGTTACCACTGTCTTTCCTGCTGTCCAGAAATTCAAATCTCTGGGCAATAATGTCATATGCTGTTTTCTTTTCTCCTGTTTTCTTATCAGAATAGGTGGAAGTCTGAAGTTCTCCCTCTACCATGATCCGCATCCCCTTGTGCAGATACCTGAAAGCCGTGTCCGCAAGCTTATTGAATCCTCTGACATTGAAAAAATCAGTGACATCTCTTTCTGTGTTTCTGCTTACCGCCAGACTGAATTTTGCTACTCGGAATTCACCATTTTCAGTGGGGTAAGTATTGTACTCGGGATCCCTCGTCAGCCTTCCGATCAGAATAATTTTGTTCATACTTTCCTTCTCCTTCCCTCCAGAGCCGCATAACAGATGCCGATACATGGCTGTACTGCTCCATAAGGGCAGCCATAACATTTTTCATTTTTCTTCTTGTCTTCCTTCAATTCCTTTTCGAACATCTGCTCCAGAAGATCAGCCCTCTTCTTTTTCTCCAGATAATACTTTTCTGCATCACTGCATTCTTCCTTTGCAATGGAAAGCATCCTTTTTAATGACGGATGAAAGATTTCACTTGCAACATCCCAGGCGCAGCTGACAAGCATGCACCTGCGTTTTTTCTGATAAACACCGCCGTAGTAAGGGCAGATCGTGCAGAACCTTTCATTACAGATTGTGTTTGAGATTACCGGAAGGTCTCCCTTCAATTCTTTCGGAATCTCACTTGACTTTATACATGGTCTCATTTTTTCATCTCCTTTTCCCAGTCACCTTAACCGGCAACACAAGAATGCGGCAGAACTCTCCGGACCAATCGATCCATTCTGCCGCACAGCTTCTATTGTCAGTTTGATTATTTTCATACAGTGCTCTTTGTCTCTTTACACGTGTTTCCCATTTCAGGGAACACCCAATCCGTTTGCGCCATTGCAGGCAGCCACAGCCACATCGTATGTGGTCTCCAGGATCCTCACTCCTCCTGGCCGACATCATTCGGGAGTCTCATTATAAGTTCGCTGCTTCTTATAGAAAGCCGGGGGCATCATCGATACCTTTTAATGCAAACCTCTGTTTTATTTTCCGGAGGACCGATTGTCCTGCCGGATTATCCGGAACCATCTATAGTGATCCCGGCGGATTGGCGAGCTCATTCAGTTGTCAATGTTCGTGTCGAGAATTTTCACTTATTCTTCTCAAGTTCTAAGGACAAAGTTTTTGGCAAAAATAAAGGACGATTTTGAAAAAAATGAAAAAATTTTTTGAAATATTGTTTTTGACATGGTTTTTGGACGTGAAATCATAGAAAAAGATCATCCTTCGCATGAAAAATGGTCTTTGAAAAGAAAAAAGACGGTGACTCTCACGTAACTTGTGAAAATCACCGTCTGGTAATTTATTATTTTATCCTACTGTGTTAGGAAGTCATGTTTTCGTATGGATTGAATTTTTTACCTTCACTTTCGCTTTTTGCAAGATCTTCAAAAAAAGTATCTTCATCCGTCAGGAATAATTCATAGATTGCGCGGATCATAATTTCTCCCATCGGCATTTCTTCGATCAGATCTTCCACAGGTCTTCCTTTGAAGAAACACTCTTTCATAATAAGATATGTCAGACTGCATGCCTGCTGAATACACTCACGGATTGTCTCACGTATTGCTTCATGATACCCCTGCAAGTCTTCTGCAGATATATTTCTTATAATTGCCTCATGGCCTTTTTTTGAATCGGGTCCTCCATTCTTAAAAAGATCCAGCTCTGCCCTGGCCGCTTTTTGAGCATTATCATCCAAATGAAGATATTCCCAGATTATTTTGACAGTATTGCTATCCTCACCGTATTCAATCGGCGGTAACTGCAGATATTTTTTCTTTTCCATTTTCAAAATCCCCCTACGATTTTTTCAGATACTGCCTTTACAGCAAAACCCAGAAGTACCTCTACAAATACTCCGCAGGTCAAAGCTGCAATCAATACTGCTTCCACAACGGCTACCAGCACATATCTCATGTAATCCTGACGGAACCAGATCACGGTTCCGATCAAAATAATACCACACAAGACACCGATCACCCATTTGAACAGGGAATACACATTCACCACAAGTTTCATTGCTCCCTGACACATGAGCAGTACCAATAACACCGGAACTAACGCTGCTCTGATTATGACCTTTCCGAATAAACTCATCATCTTCATATTTCTCCTTTCCCCTCGTTACATTTATCTTGCAAACATCGGCATATCATGATTGACTTCGGCGCAGTAATAACCATCCATCGTAGACGGCGCATTAAACAACGCTGCAAGTAAGTATTTCTTGATATTCTTTACCTTTGTTGTGTTCCCATGCAGACACTGGATCACGTAATCTATGTGGGAATAATTTAGTTTCAGGAATTTGCTTTTCACCAGTTCTGCCGGATAATGTTCACTGGCAATAAGGATTTCTTTTCGTTTGCTCATGACTGTTTCCAGAATGAGATTGTAAATACCTTCAACAAGTTCCTGATCATGATTATGTGTGATCAGCAATGAATCGTACTCAATATTCTTTCGAATGATTTCTCCATATGCCTGCAATGTCTGATCTGGCATCTCATCGCATCTTATCACATCCTGACCTGAATACGATAAGATATGATTCGATTTATTCTCATTCATATAGTTCTGGTTTATATTAGTCTTATTCTTTAGAGGTGCCCTAACGGGAACCTCTTGAAGTGTCGGTTTCGGGACTATAGTAGTGCCCGTTTTGGGACCTCTTGACGTGTCTGTCTTGGAACCACCAGAAGTTCCCTTTTCAGCACCTCTTGCTTCATATATGTTAGTGGCTTTTCCTGTAGTTCCCATTTCGATACCTCTGGTTACTTCCTGCGACATAAAGCTTTTTACATATATAATGCTGGGTAGACCAAATCCCCGTTTTTTCTTTTCCACCAGTCCAAACGCTTCCAACTCTGTAAGATACTCCATGGCTTTTTTTCTGGAAAATCCCAGATCCGACTGTATATCTGAAATCGGATAAATGATAAACACACGATTATCTTCATCGAACCAGCTGTTTTTCCTTGATAATGTCATTCGGTCCAGAAGTATCGAATAGAGTATTTTTGCCTGCAGGGACAAATCTAAAAATGTATTCTCGGTAATCATAACTCTTGGGATACGAATGAAATTGAACTGCTCGGCCTGAGCACCATAGTAATAATCGAAATTCATGTCACACCTCCCCGTTTTTCCATTTATCCAGAAGCTGGAATAGGACATTCTTAATATCATCAGAACCATAACTTGCAGGGAAATACTCTCTGAGTTTCTTTTCTGATAAGGTGAGCTTGCCGCCAGAAGTCTTTCCGGTCTGATGGTTATTCATAATCATTATCAGCTTTGGCTGTGTCATAACTCCTTTTTCACATTCCTCGCGAAGAGCTGAGATCTGTTTCGGTTTTACCGTACCATTCTCTTTGATATACTCATAAATCCACTTCTGGATTTCCTTATCTATGTAGGAAATATCTACTGCAACTGTAAACTGAATTCGCTTTGTATCTACATATTCTAATATTTCAGGAATCAATTCTGTCAAGCGAATATATCTTCTAATCTGTGCACGACTATCACCGACTTCGTCAGCCATCGCAACATCGGCTTTATAATGTGTCTCATTTTGAGACACATTTTCTGATGACTTCCGTCCAACACTTCGCCTCATCGCATCCATCTTCATTTTGTAAGCGAATGCTTTTTCACTTGGCAGTAATTCTTCCCTCTGAATGTTCGCATCCACCATAGCAAGGACTGCGGTATCATCATCCATTTCTCTGACAATTGCAGGAATCATGCTAAGTCCCGCAAGTCCGGCGGCATGTAACCTGCGGTGACCGGAAATCATCTCATATCCTCTGGTCTTTTTGGACGGTCGGATCAATACCGGTGTAAGAACTCCATTAACCTTAATGCTTTCAACCAGTTCTGCCATCTTATCATCATCAATTACCTTGAATGGATGATTTTCAAAACTGTGGATATCACGGATGCTTACATCAACTGCAGATTCCTCATTACTTACTCCAAGCAGTGCTTCATAATTCGTTAATTTTATTTTCTGACCAACTCTTTCTTTCATTTCGCAAGTACCTCCTGTGTCAGTGCTTCATATGCTTTTGCAACTTTGCTGTTTGGACAGTGCGCATAAATACTGATTCCTTCTGCGCTGATTTCAGATGCTTTCACCGACATTGGAATATAAGTTTCAAATATTCCAAGTGTGTCTGCATATGTTTCTTTGACTGCAGCAAAGATATCCTTTGTATAATTGGATCGCATATCAACCATGGAAAGAAGAATTCCTTCTACTTTTAATGACTTATTGAGTCTGCGCTGTACCATCGTAATCGTATGCAACAGCATCTGCAGACCTTTTACCGGAAGAAACTGTGCCTGAACCGGAATTAAAACAGATGTTGCAGCCACCAGGGCATTGATCGTCATCATTCCCAAACTAGGTGAACAATCTATAATAATATAGTCATAGTCTTCTTTGATCATATCCAGGTATTCCTGCATCAGATGTTCTCTGCTGATGATGTTAATCATTGCTACTTCCAGCCCGGACAGTTCAATATTTGCAGGTATTAAATCTACCCCTTCTTCGTGATGAAGAATTCCGGCTCTCGGATCAAATTCCTCTTCATCAATGATATGTCCCAGAATGGTTGCAAGTGTTATTTCCAGTTCGTCCGGTTCCTTATAACCAAGGCTTGCTGTGCAGCTTCCCTGCGGATCAGCATCCACAACAGCTACTCTTTTTCCGTTTCTTGCTAGTCCAACTGCCAGATTTACTGCAGTCGTTGACTTGGACTGGCCCCCTTTTTGGTTTGCGATTGCTATAATTTTACACATGATTCTTCCTCCCTTAATTTTCCCAGTACTGTCCACAATAGATCTTTAATAAAGCAACGATTTCTTTTTTCATCTGCGCCGGTGTATAGCTTCTTGGAAAGAAACGGTATAACTGCTCATTTTTGAACATGACTCTGTTGGTTTCTCCCTTTTTAATTTCACCTAGAATCTCCTGCATCCTTTCCTTCGTACAGTTGCCACTCTTACTCAGTTCTTTTATCCTCTGTGCCTGCGATATGGATGGCGATGACTGTGTGGCATCCATTGCATTTAACAGTTCTTTCTGTTCTTCTTCGCTTAAAAAAGAGAGATCTACCGCAGGATTAAAAGCCAGCATTCCTTCATCCAGTAATTTCAGCAATTCCGGAATCAGATATGTTATCCGGATATAGCGCTGTACCTGCTTTTGACTGTCACCTGCCTCAGCTCCAATTACCTGCAGTGGTGATTTTCCTTTTGGATAAACATAGCCGATTTGTCCTGATTTCGGTCTGCCGACACTTCTTCTCAGAACATCATATTTCATTCTGTAGGCAAATGCTTTCTCACTGGGACTGATCTGTTCTCTCTGAACATTGGAATCTACCATTTCCAGAATGGCCTCATCATCACTCAGAACCCTGATCAGTACCGGAACCTTGGTAAATCCAAGCTGTCTGGCAGCTTCACATCTACGGTGACCGGATACGATCTCGTAATATCCTTCCAGTTTTGGTCTGACTATGATTGGATTCAAAATGCCAAAACGTCCAATGCTTTCACGAAGTGCTTCCATCTGCTGATCATTTTTCACTTTAAACGGATGATTCTTAAATCCTTTCAGTCTCTCGGTGCTGATTTCAATTACTTTTTCTTCAAGATCCTTTTCTTTTTGCTTGCATTGCATATCCTCACTCCATTTCCTTTCCGCATCCTCGCGGAGCGTTTATCTCAGTCGCCTATTCTACTGAGATAAAAAGAACCCGCCTGGACAGATGCTTATTCATCTGACCAAACAGGTTCTTCGTCCTCTTAGCTGCAGCTAAGAAATATAGTAACATTCTGCTAAGCAGTTATCCACCTCTTTCCCCGGAAAAACCCGGGAAAACGTGGACAAATACGGGAAATCTCTGCCATATCACAAAACGAAAAACTTTTATTAGCAGAAACCATATTTTCACCGCTTAGCTGAAATCGATTTTGCTTAGCTGGCAGCTAATTAATTTTTCATTTCTCTTAGCTGAGATTTTTCTTCTTCTCACAATCAGAATCTTTCCAAAATAAAAGAAGCGGATCCCGATCTGCTTAGCTAGCTAATCGTTTTTCCGCTTCAATCTAGCGTTCCCTGCGGGAATCGAACCCACAACTAGTGCTTAGGAGGCACTTGTTATATCCATTTAACTAAAGGAACAAGCATCGGTTTTTTGGCTTAAAATCAAGGTTTTTTGCCATTTCACCGACTTCTCTTATATATGATTAAGGTCTGTTTTCATGACCGTAACCCGCTGTTATTTCACTTTGATTGACGATGTTGTTATCGCCTATTTGGCGATAACTATGTTGTCAATTTCATGCGTCTCCATTTCAAATCGAACTGCTACTCATTTTTTTATAGTAGTTAAAGCGATAAGTGTTGTCAAGACTTAGGAGGCGAATGCTCTATCCAGCTGAGCTATGCCGACATACGATTTTTGGCTTAAAATAAGGCTTTTCGGGCCTTTTTTGCCTCGGACTCGTTAACCGATTTTTTTCTATTTTCAGCCGATATTTTTTTCGGCGAAAATGCTATTTGCGTCCTCTGCAGCACTTGGCTTTTCTAATCAAAATTCTCAGTACCGAATTGCCATCGACACCTGATTACTTTTCAATAGTTCTCAGTACAGGTCCCCCCTTAGGAGGCGAATGCTCTATCCAGCTGAGCTATGCCGACATACGATTTTGGCTTAAAATCAAGGTTTTTCAGCCTTTTTGATCACCCGGATCGGTGACCGATTTTTTCTATTTTCAGCCGATATTTTTTTCGGCGAAAATGCTATTTGCGTCCTCTGCAGCACTTGGCTTTTCTAATCAAAATTCTCAGTACCGAATTGCCATCGACACCTGAGTACTTTTCAAAAGTTCTCAGTACAGGTCCCCCCTTAGGAGGCGCTTGTTTTATCCGTTAAACTAAGAGGACATTACCGATTTTTGGCTTAAAATTACTGCACTAGATAATAATACTATATTTATCTTCAAAATACAAGAATCAATTTTACCAAATCCAGTCTCTGAGCACTTCCTGATACAGTCTCGCAACCGGCAGACCTACCACATTGTTGTAATCACCGCAAATTGCCTGAATGTATTTTGCTCCGATTCCCTGGATGCCATAGGCCCCCGCTTTGTCCATAGGCTCTTTTGTTTTCACGTAAAACATAATCTCCTCTTCGGACATGGGATAAAAAGTCACTTCTGTTTTCTCAGAAAAAGTACGAACGGTTTTCTTCTGATTTGTCCACAAAACTGCCGTAACTCCGGTAAACACGCAATGCGTTCTGCCGGATAACTTGCGGAGCATTTCCTTTGCGTCCTCCTCATCCGAAGGCTTTCCCATAATTTTGTCGTCATACACAACAATGGTGTCTGCTCCGAGAATCAATGTATCTTCCTCTTTGTGCAATTGGGCCACTTCCATCGCCTTCTGGTAAGAGAGTTCCTCCACCACTTCCCGCGGAATGACGCTGGTAATGTGTTCCTCTCCCCTGGCAGGTTCAATTTGAAAAGACAGTCCAATCTGTTCCAGAAGTTCTTTCCTTCTCGGAGAGGCAGATGCCAAAATAATCTTTTTCATAGCTTTCTCCTTACTACAAATGAAGCTGTCCCTGCAGCCAGATGATTCCCTTGAATCTTCTGCCGATGTCCGGCTCGCCGAGCATATCTCTGGCATTGATACAGACATCAAACTGCATATCGTTACAGTTCAAAGTCATCTGAAATACTTCTTCTCCTGTATATGTATTTCGAAAACTACTGCAGTCCATAATCTCTCCCATCACATTGTACTGATCGCACTCAATACCATAGGGCATAAAATAGGAATCTACAATAGAAAATACATCTTCTGTCTGAATACGTTTGGAAATCATAGTATAAGTATCGATGTCATCCATCGTCAGATTTTCAATCGCTTCTTCGTCTCCGCTTCGGGCATCCAGCATCAATTGATTTCTGGTTCTGGTCGCTTCCTGTTCAATTCGAACCTGTTCTTTATCTTTCTGAACAGGCAAAAGAATTTTCCCCTCTTTTGCCAGTCCAGTCAAAGTCACCGGCTGCATCTCCGACATTTCATACCCTCTGCCGATCTGCCGTTTATACTCTCCGCCATTCTGCAGATAGAAAATAATCGTCACGCCGATCCGAATATCATCACAGGCCCCCGCATAAGATTCTGTCCCCGCATGACGGTCAATCATTATCTTTTCCTGCGTTGTAATTCCCGTTCCCTTAAAATATGGGAAATAATATTCCATCTGAAATTCATCATTTTCATCGTATTCGCCACAGACAGAGATGCCCATATCACAGCCGTAATTCTTGGATATCTGTGCAAACAATTGTCCGCTCTCAGATTCTGCCAGAATTTTCTCATCGTATCTGTCCATTATTTGATTCAAAATTACATCCAGATCTTTCTTTGTTTTTACTTTAGAAAAACCAATCGATCTTAAAAAACTATGCATAGGCATCTCCTTCTGATTATTTTTTCTTTTCAATCTTAGTCATTCCGCCCATATATGGCTGCAGAGCTTTTGGAATGCTTACAGATCCATCTGCATTCAGGTTGTTTTCCAGGAATGCGATCAACATACGCGGCGGTGCTACTACAGTATTATTTAAGGTGTGTGCCAGATATTTTTTACCATCTTTTCCATTGACACGGATTTTCAGTCTTCTTGCCTGTGCATCACCCAGGTTTGAACAGCTTCCTACCTCAAAATATTTCTTCTGTCTTGGAGACCATGCTTCTACGTCTACAGATTTCACTTTCAGGTCAGCAAGGTCACCGGAGCAACACTCCAGAGTACGTACCGGAATATCCAAAGAACGGAACAGATCTACTGTATTCTGCCACAGTTTGTCAAACCACATTGGGCTGTCCTCCGGCTTGCACACAACGATCATTTCCTGTTTTTCAAACTGATGGATACGGTATACACCTCTCTCTTCCAGACCGTGTGCACCCTTCTCTTTACGGAAGCATGGAGAGTAGCTGGTCAAAGTCTGCGGAAGGGACTCTTCCGGAACAATCGTATCAATAAATTTACCAATCATGGAATGCTCACTTGTTCCAATTAAGTATAAGTCTTCTCCCTCGATTTTATACATCATGGCATCCATTTCTGCAAAGCTCATAACGCCAGTTACCACATTGCTTCGAATCATAAATGGCGGTACGCAGTAAGTAAATCCTCTGTCAATCATAAAATCTCTTGCATAGCTGATGACTGCAGAGTGAAGTCTCGCAATATCACCCATCAGATAATAAAAACCATTTCCGGCAACCTTACGGGCACTGTCAAGATCCAGTCCATCAAAGCTTTCCATAATCTCTGAATGATATGGAATTTCAAAATCAGGTACTACCGGTTCACCAAAACGTTCTACTTCTACGTTCTCGCTGTCATCTTTTCCAATCGGTACAGATGGGTCGATGATATTTGGGATGACCATCATTTTCTGTTTTAATTCTTCTTCTACTTCTTTTTCTCTCTCGCTCAGCTTCGTAATACGGTCAGCAGAAGCAGCCACCTGTTTTTTTACTTCCTCTGCTTCTTCTTTTTTGTCCTGTCCCATCAGCGCACCGATTTGCTTGCTGATTTTATTTTTCTCTGCCCGGAGTGCTTCTACCTCACCTTTGATTTCACGATTTTCTTTATCCAGCGCCAGAACCTGATCTACCAGTTCCAACTTGCTGTCCTGAAATTTATTACGAATATTCTGACGAACTACATCCGGGTTTTCTCTCACAAATTTAATATCTAACATGATTTCCTCCTAATTATTCTTCTTCCATTTCCATTCCATAATTTACAGCTTTTCTCAGAGCCTCTACCTCTTCCTGACTCAGCATGACGTAAGACTCTCCTTTTACAATTTCCTTCAGATAAAGGAAACAATTGTCACGACTGTGTATTGCGTTTAATATGATACCAGTATTCTCGTGATCGAGCAAGGCTAAAACAAAACTTAATTTTCCACCCATGTCGTCAAACGCATCATATTTTTCCACGCCATACTTACTGTACAGTCGGTTTAAATTCTTTTTTAAAAGATTGATTTCCTGCATATGGACATCTTTGATTTCCATCAGCTTATCAATGTGATTGAACTGACGTATAAACTGCTTTTCCAGGGATTGCCCATCCTGTCCCCTCATAAAGGATTTGTATCGTTTTTCCAGTCTGGATTGACGCATGTGAATGCGGAACACACAGACTGCCAGAAACACCACAACCAGGAGCAGGAAAATAATAACGATTCCCGGATCCAATCCCAAACTATCAAACAAATAGCTCATCTTCATCTCCTTAATGAATTGATTCAAACAGTTCTATGATTCTTTCCAATTCCTCCTGAGAGTAGTATTCGATTTCTATCTTTCCTTTATGATTCTTTTTCCTGTTAATAGAAACTTTCGTTCCTACAATTGACTTCATTTTTTCTTCCAGGCTCTGATAGATTGCATCCTCTGCCGTATTTGTCTCAGTCTTCTTCGGGGCGGCTGGCTCCAGAATTGATTTTACCAGTTTTTCGGTTTCCCGTACACTTAATTTTTCGTCAAATACTTTTGCAGCAACAGACATCTGGCTATCTGCATCGGAAATTGCCAAAATAGCTCTGGCATGACCCGATGTGATCATATCATCAATCAGCATCTGCTGAACGCCATCTGATAACTTGAGCAGTCGAATGGAATTGGTTACAGCGACACGACTCTTGGACACACGCTCTGCAATCTCGTCCTGTTTCATGTGAAACTCTTCCATCAGGCGTTTGTATGCCCATGCTTCTTCAATAGGATTCAGATCTTCCCGCTGAATATTTTCAATCAGAGAGATTTCCACAATTTCCTGATCAGAATAGTTTTTGATAATAACAGGAATTTCTTTCAGGCCTGCCAGTTTTGCTGCTCTCCAACGTCTTTCCCCTGCAATAATCTCATAGTAGTCTTTTTTATCCGCCACCAGCAGAGGCTGCAATACTCCATATTGTTTCATGGACTCCGCAAGTTCCAACAAAGCATCTTCATTAAAATTCTTCCGTGGCTGTTCTCTGTTTGGTTCCACTTTTGTGATTTTAACCAGTGTCTCACCGGCCGTTCTGTTTTCTTCTTTTTTCTCCAGCTCAGGCTCTGTTATTTTAGTAGATATCGTTTCTTCTTCGACAGATTTGTCCACATGTTCAACAGTTGGATTTTTTTGACTTTTGTGCTCTTGCCTGGATTCTGTTTGTTTGGAAGGCGGAATCAAGGCATTCACTCCTCCGCCAAGACCTCTTCCAAGGCCTCCTCGTTTTTTTCCTGCCATTTATGATTCCTCCCTGCCAATTACTTCCTCAGCCAAAAGGCGATATGCCTCCGCGCCTGAAGATTTTGAATCATATAAATTAATCGGAAGTCCATAGCTTGGCGCTTCTGCTAATCTGACATTTCGAGGTATGATTGTCTTGTAAATGTTTTGATTAAGATTTTCTTTTACATTTTCTACGACTTCCAATGACAGGTTTGTTCTCGCATCATACATCGTAAACACAACGCCTTCGATTTTCAGTCTTTTATTCAAACGTTCCTTTACAAGATCAATCGTATGAAGCAGCTGTGACAATCCTTCCAGCGCATAATACTCACACTGAATTGGTACAAGTACGGAATTTGCAGCTGTCATCGCATTAATCGTAAGTATGCTCAACGATGGCGGACAATCCATAATGATATAGTCATATTTTCTTTTCACCTTCTCGAGGCAATTTTTCAAAATATATTCTCTGTCTTCCAAGCTAACTAATTCAATTTCAGCTCCGGATAAATTCACATTTGAAGGAATCAAAGATAAATGATCAATTACATTTTCTATAATGCATTCTTTGACTGTGTTTTCTCCCAAAAGCAATTCATACAGTGTATGTTCCACGGCATTTTTATCAATGCCGAATCCACTGGTGGAATTTCCCTGAGGATCAATATCCACAAGAAGAACTTTCTTGCCAGCTTCAGCCAGACAGGAAGATAAATTAATGGCTGTGGTAGATTTCCCCACTCCGCCTTTTTGATTGGCAATCGCAATAATTCTGCCCATCGTATTCCTCCCTATTTAAATTTTTTCTGAGCCTTATTATAGCACTTTCATCTTTTTATTTCTACGTTTCACGTGAAACATTTTTGTTTTTTCTTTCATGTTTCACGTGAAACATTATTTATCTTTTGTTTTTTCTTTCGTGTTTCACGTGAAACATTATTTACCTTTTTATTTTTTCTGTGTTTCACGTGAAACATTTTCGTGCGCGAAAAAGAAAGAAATCTTTCGGTTGTAACTTCCCTTTATTTGAATTATAATAGAAGTAACAAAATACATACAGGAGGTACGTAATGTGAAGAAGCAGAAAAACAAGATTATTACACTTGGTATTTTGGTTACAATTGCTACCGGCATTATCTATATAGCAAATAAGATCATTGCTGCATCAGCGTTATTTAAAGAAATGCTCGATGAACCAGATGGTAACAATTATTATCATTGGCGTTTTGGTGATGTTTATTACAGGAAGTCCGGTCACGGTGCTCCTCTTTTGCTGGTGCATGATTTATCCGCCGGCGGTTCCGGGTATGAATGGAAAAAAATAGAGAGCAAATTGAGCAAACAGTATACCGTATACACCATCGATCTCTTAGGATGCGGAAGATCCGACAAGCCAAAGATTACTTATACAAATTTCATTTACGTTCAGCTTTTATGTGATTTTGTAAAAAATGTAATCGGCGAGAAGACAAACATCATCGCCAGCGGATTGTCAACTTCATTTGTCATCATGGCATGCAATTCCAACAGCGATCTGTTTGATAAAAACATGCTTGTCAATCCTCCAAGCCTCGTATCATTGAATCAGATTCCGGGCAAAAACAGCAAAATGCAGAAATTCCTGTTGGAAATTCCGATCGTAGGAACTATGGTTTATCATATCCTGGTATCAAGGGTGTATACAAAAAATCTTTTTATTGAAGATTATTACTTCAATCCGTTTCACGTGGATACCGATTTTATGGAATGCTACTATGAGGCAGCTCACACCGGTGATGGATCCGGCAAATATTTGCAGGCAAGCATCACAGGAAAATACCTTAATTTCAATATTCTCCACGGGCTGAAATCCATCAACAACAGCACCTGCATCATTGGTGGAAAAGACGAACCAGGAATCAAAGATATTGTGGATGATTATCTGTATTACAATCCAGCTATGGAAAATGTTATTATTCCGAAATCAAAACACTTTCCACACATGGAACAACCCGCAAATTTCCTTGAACACGTAGGAATTTATTTTTCAGCAGAAGAATAAATACGAAAAAAACCTGCCTACGGCAGGTTTTTTTCGTGCGATTTTTTTCGTTTTTTCTTATTTTAATGGTTCTTTGGAAGGCATTCCCGCTTTTCGCGGATATTTTTTCGGTGTACTCTTCTCTTTTTTGATGATCACGAGCGATCTGCCCATTTCTGTATCACCCAATTGAAATTTATGCACATTTTCCAGGCGTCCGCCCAGAATTTTCAGTGCTTTTTCCGAATCATTCAGCTCTTCCTCAATTTTTCCCGATTTGTAAGGAACAAAATGTCCCTGAACTTTCACATACGGCAGACAATACTCGGATAATGTGGATAAGTTCGCCACTGCACGTGAAACACAGAGATCATACGTTTCTCTGTACTCTTTTTGCTTTGCGTACTCTTCTGCTCTTCCGTGAATAGTCTCTACCTTTTTTAATCCCAGGTTATCCACAATTTCGTTCAAAAAACCGATTCTTTTCTTCAAAGAGTCCAGTAAAGTGATCTCCAGATGTGGATAAACGATTTTTAACGGAATTCCCGGAAATCCTGCTCCCGTTCCTATATCAATCACTCGATCAACCTTATCCACATCCATAACACCGGAAACAGCAAGGCTATCCACAAAATGCTTCACCAAAACCTCCTCAAACTCTGTAATGGCTGTCAGGTTCATCACCTGATTCCACTCCACCAGAATTTCATAATAACGAACAAACTGCTCCTTCTGCTGCTGCGTCAGTTCAATCCCAAAATCTCTGCAGCCCTGTTCCAATAAATCTAATTTATAATCCATATCCTCTTCTCCCATTTTATCTGTTTTCTTTCTGAAAATATCAAACCGTTTTTTCTGCAATCTCTGCCAATGCAACTTTCTCTTATTTTCAGCAACATAAGCTGTACTTATGTATGAATAAAGACAAAAACTTTTCCGGCAGAATTTCATGGAGAAAAAAATGATATTTTATGGGTTTTGTATATTTATTCATTTACCTTTTGCATATTTATACATTATTTTGTATATTTATTCATTCATTTTATGCATAATTATAAACGCCTGTATTTACACGCTATTTTGTTTCCAGATAAACCAAAAGGACTGAAATATCCGCCGGGGAAACACCGGAAATCCGGGACGCCTGCCCGATCGAAACAGGCCGATAGAGGTTTAATTTCTGTTTTGCCTCGATGCGAAGACTGTTTACTTCATCATAATTGATGTTCTCGGGTATCTTTCGTGCCTCCATTTTCTTAAAATCCTTCACCTGTTTTAACTGGCGGCGGATATATCCATCGTATTTGATGTTGATATTGACCTGTTCTGCAACATCCCAGGGCAGCATTTCTCTCTTTTTATCAATCGGTGCCAGCTTTTCATAATCCAACTCCGGACGGCGAATCAGTTCTCCAAGAGTCGTTCCTGCCTTCAAAGGCGTACTTCCCAGACTTTCCAGAAGCTGCTGTACTTCTTTGTTTGCTCCAATATTCGTATGCTCGACACGATGAATCTCTTCCTCAATCTGTTTTTCCTTCAAAAGAAGGCGGTCATAATCTTCCTGGCTGATCAGCCCGGCCTCATAGCCTTTTTTGCGCAGGCGAAGATCCGCATTGTCCTGCCTCAGAAGCAGCCGATACTCCGCACGGCTCGTCATCATACGATACGGCTCATGATTTTCTTTTGTCACAAGGTCATCGATCAGCACACCGATATACGCCTCACTTCTGTCTAAGGTCATCATTTCACGGCCTTTTACCTTCAATGCGGCATTGATACCGGCAACCAGTCCCTGTGCCGCAGCCTCCTCATATCCGGAACTTCCGTTAAACTGTCCCGCACTGAACAGTCCCTTAATATTTTTAAACTCCAACGTCGGATTCAGCTGTCTCGGATTGATGCAGTCATACTCGATAGCATAGGCGTTTCGCACAATTTTGGCATGCTCCAGACCTGCCACAGAATGGTACATCTCATACTGTACATCCTCCGGCAGAGAGCTTGACATTCCGCCGATGTACATTTCATTTGTGTACAGGCCTTCCGGCTCAATGAACACCTGGTGGCGGTCTTTATCCGCAAAACGCACGACTTTGTCCTCAATCGACGGGCAGTAACGCGGGCCGGTTCCCTCGATCATGCCGGAATACAGCGGAGAACGATCCAGATTGTCACGGATAATCTGATGTGTTTTTGGATTTGTATAGGTCAGCCAACAGGATTCCTGCTTAATCTGCACATCCTCCGGATTGGTGGAAAACGAAAACGGAACTACCCGTTCATCTCCAAACTGTTCCTCCATCTTGCTGAAATCAATGGAATTTCTGTCAATTCTGGCAGGCGTCCCTGTCTTAAAGCGAAACATTTCGATTCCCAGCGCCTTCAGAGAATCCGTCAGATGGTTGGCCGCCTGCAGCCCGTTTGGGCCTGTATAATTGCTCACATCGCCATAAATGCAGCGAGCCTTCAGATAAGTACCTGTACACAAAACAACGGCTTTACAGTGGTATATGGCGCCAGAATAGGTCTTTACGCCTGTGATGCAGCCGTCCTCCACCAAAAGTTCTGCCACCTCGCCCTGACGCACCGTAAGATGCGCTGTATTTTCCAGCGTTTTTCGCATTTCACGGCTGTATGCCTGCTTATCTGCCTGTGCACGAAGCGAGTGCACCGCCGGTCCCTTGGACTTATTCAGCATTTTCGACTGTATAAACGTCTTATCAATGTTTTTGCCCATCTCACCGCCCAGCGCATCCAGCTCACGCACCAGATGGCCTTTCGAACTGCCTCCGACATTCGGATTGCAGGGCATCAGCGCAATGCTGTCCACACTGACGGTAAACATAATGGTCTCCAGACCGAGTCTCGCACCTGCAAGCGCTGCCTCGCAGCCCGCATGACCGGCACCGACCACAACAATATCATAATATTCTTCTAACTTGTTCATTTTTACCTCATTTCTATTTTCCGGTGCAGAACTTGCTGAAAATCTCATTGACAAGATCCTCACCGACTTCCTCACCAATGATGCTTCCCAGTTCCTTGTATGCATTCATCAAATCAATCGAATAAAAATCCTCCGGCATATCCAGATCAATGCTGCCAAGCACCTGATTCAGACTGTTTTTCGTCTCTTCCAGCGCTGCCTTGTGTCTTGCATTGGTAATATATACCTCATTATTAAAAGTCAGCTCTCCATGGAAAAACATCTGTTTAATCTGTTCTTCCAGCTCTTCCATGCCGGTTTCTTCCTTCGCCGAAATTGCCACAATTGGATACTCAATTCCATCATTTTTAGAGTTATCCACATTATCCACAAAGTTGTGCACAATCGTTTCCACATTAACCACAGAGGGCAAATCTGCCTTATTTAAAAGGATTATCGCCTTTTTGCCCTTCAAAAGCTGCATGATTTCCACATCGTTTTCATCAAGCGATGTGGATGAATCCACAACATAAAGAATCAAATCCGCATCTTTTGCACTGTCTTTTGCACGTCCGACACCGATTTTTTCCACCACATCATCTGTCGCTCGGATGCCTGCCGTATCCACAATCCGAAGAGAAATCCCGCTGAGATTGATGTATTCTTCGAGAATATCTCTCGTCGTACCTGCGATATCCGTGACAATGGCTTTGTTCTCTCCCACAAGAAGGTTCAGCAGGGAAGATTTTCCCGCGTTCGGCTTGCCCAGAATAACCGTTTTGATGCCTTCTTTAATCATTTTTCCATCGGACGCCGTCGCAAGAAGCCGCTCCACCCTGGCAAGCTCCTCTTCCACATCCACCCGAAGCTGACTGCTGTAGCCGTCCAGACTGATGTGCTCCGGGTCATCCAGAGCCGATTCAATATACGCAATATGGTACAAAATTCTGCTTCTAAGTTCCTCGATTGTGGTTTTTACAGAGCCTTTCAGCTGACTGATCGAGCTTTTGAGCGCATAGCTGTTCTGGGACTGGATCACATCAATGACCGCCTCTGCCTGTGACAGATCCAGTCTTCCGTTTAAGAAGGCTCTCTTCGTAAACTCTCCCGGTTCTGCGATTCTTGCTCCGTTTTTTACCACGGTTTCGAGCACACGGCGCATGGCATAAACCCCGCCGTGGCAATCTATTTCTACTGTATTTTCTCCAGTAAAGGTCCTTGGCGCCTTCATGATCATCACAAGAACCTCATCTACAATCTCCTCACCATCATAAATATATCCGTAATGAATGGTGTGGCTGTCTGCTGTGCGGATATCAAATGTTCCGCCTTTTGACCGATAAATACGGTGGATCACATCCATACAGTCCTCGCCGCTGATTCTGACAATTCCGATCCCCGACGCACTCATGGCTGTAGCCACCGCTGCTATTGTGTCTGCCATAAACTACTCCATTCTAATTATCTATTACTCATCTACGATTTTCCACCACGATTTTACCACAAACATCTTATAATTGAAACGAAAAGTACCGTAAAATACAAAACGTGATAAAACAAAACGCTCAGCCATATCTTATGACTGAGCATTTTGCTGTTCTGTACACAAAGGGAAATTCCCCTTCCACATCTGAAATTATGATCTGCGGCCTTTCATCTTCACTACCACGTGACGATAAGGCTCTTCTCCCTCACTGAAGGTTTCCACATAACGGTTTCCCTGCAGTGCAGAGTGGATAATTCTTCTCTCATATGGATTCATCGGCTCTAACACAACCGGTTTTCTGGTCTTTCTTACTTTATAGGCGATTCCCTTGGCAAGATTCTCCAGTGTCTCTTTTCTGCGGTTTCTGTAGTCCTCTGTGTCCAATTTAATGCGAACGTAGCTGCTTCTGTTCTTGTTCACAACAAGACTTGTCAAATACTGAAGAGAATCCAGTGTCTGTCCTCGCTTACCGATCAGAATTCCCATATCATCGCCGGTGAACTCAAGATCAAGACATCTGTCCTCGGTATTGTATTTCGCTGTAATACCAACATCCAGATCCATAGTCTTAAATACATCTGTCAGAAATTCTGTAGAGACTTTCTTGATTTCCTCAATCTCAGCCTCATCCGTGATCAACTCTACCGGTCTGGATTCTTTCTTTACCACTTCTTTTTTGAAAGTCTCTGCCTTATGAGCTTTGTCTTTTGCTCTTCCAAAAGCTTCTCTGTGTTTTGACTGCTCTTTTGCAGACTTTTTCACAGGTGCTTCCGGTTTTACAAACTCTTTTTTCGGCGTTACTTTTTCTTCTTTTTTCTGTACCGGTTTTTGTACAGGTTCGGAAACTTTTTTCGGCTCTGCTGCTTCGGAAATCGGTTCAGAAAAAAACTCCTCAACCTCTTGTTCCTCCAGCTTTGCTGTTTCTTTTTTGCGCACGCGGATAATTGCCGGTTTGCTTCCAAATCCCAAAAATCCTGAACTACCTTCGCTTATAATCTGAATATCCAGTTCATCGCTGGGAGTTTCTAACTGCATAGAAGCCTTAATAATGGCCTCATCTTTATTTTTTGCTGATATTTCAATATAGTCCATGGAAAAACCTCCCATTTTTCTCCCTTACTTCTTTTTATTTTTCTCATCAAACTGCTTGACCATATTTGCTTTGGAGGCAAGGCTGCCAGGTTTGTAATTCTTTGGAGCAGAAACGGAGTCCTTCTGCTCAACCTGGATGTTCGCAGCATTAATTTTTCGAGCATTCTGATGTGCCTGATTTGTGATTTTCTGAGGCGGAAGCCCTTCTTTTGCACGTTTTTTCTGGGCTTTCTCCATATTTTTCTTCACCAGCTTGTCCAGATCAATGTTCGCCATATGTCTGTTGATCACAAGCATCTGTACGCTTCGGATAACGGCACCTGCGATCCAGTAGATACCCATACCTACAGGCAGTGTCAGACAGAAGAATGCTGACATAATCGGCATGGTGGTATTCATAGTCTTCATGGTGGATTCCATGCTGTTTGCAGCACCATTATCACTGGAAGAAGTTGCTGCCTGAGGCATCAGCTTGTAGTTCAGCCACTGTGTAAACCATGCCAGAAGCGGAATCAGAACCGCTCCGATCACAAGCATGATACTTCCTGCTGCAAATGCATCTTTCATGATCGCAAATGGTGTATCTGCGATATTCAGTCCCAGAAAAGACTGTACATGTGCGATCTCAGAAGCAGTATCGTTGATCACATTGGAAAAACTGGAAAATTTGTCTATCTCAGCAAATGCTTCCCACTGAGACGGAGATAATTTGTAAAGCACATCGATGACGGAATTGCTGGTCGCAACTCCATTTTCAAGAGTTAATTTTACTGTGTTAATCTTGTTGTCTGTCAGAAAATTCTGGATAATATCTGTATATCCATTTACACTGGTAATGTTTGTAACCGCATCGGTAAAAATCGCTCTTACACTTCCTACATAAGCAGGAATACGGTAAATTACCTGATACAACGCTAACAAAATCGGCATCTGAACCAACAACGGCAGGCAGGTTCCCATCGGAGATACGCCATATTTCTGATAAACCAGAGTGGTCTCTTCCTGCATTTTCATCATAGATGCCTGGTCTTTTTTGTTCTTGTACTTCTTCTGGATTGCCTGAAGTTCCGGGTTCATGATAGCAGTCATCTTGGATAATTTCTGCTGTTTGATCTGAATAGGTGTCAGTATCATATAAATAATCAGTGTAAAAATAATAATACTAAGACCAATATTCTGGATGCCAACCATATCAAGGACTCTGTAAATGCCATCCATCAGCCATCCGAGTAACGTTGACACCTGTCCCAGAATCGGCACACCACTTTTTGTGGCAACAATCATATTCAACTTACTTTTCCTCCTCTAGATTTTTTACGGTACTGGATCATACCCTCCTTTGGAGAATGGATTACACCTTAATATTCTCCATGCAGCAAGCAGGCTTCCCTTTAAAGCACCATACTTCTCTATCGCTTCCAACCCATAGTTGGAACAGGTAGGATAATAGGGACAATGTACTCTCTTCAATGGAGACAAATATTTCTGATAGAATCGTATTAACTTAATTAATATTGTTTTGATTATCTTCACTTCCCATCACTTGATGATGATTTCCCAGATGCAGCAAAGCCTTCTCAATCTCTCTGTACGTTCTGCCTTTGGATGCCACACGGGCAATCACCACGAAATCATACCCTTTCTGAAACGAAGTTTCATTCAAACGATAGCTTTCTCTGATTAATCTTGTTATTCTGTGACGAACAACACTATTACCGACTTTTTTACTTACAGATATTCCCAAACGGTTTTTGTCAGATTTGTTGTCCAGTACATACATAACCAGAAATCTATTGGCGTAAGATGTTCCGTGCCTATATACCTTTTGAAAATCTCTGTTTTTCTTTAACGACTCTGAATAGATCATAGAATATTCCTTCAAATATTAAATAGAAGAAAAGACCACATAAATGCGGTCTTATGCAGATAAGCTTTTTCTTCCTTTTAATCTTCTGGCAGCTAAAACTTTACGTCCGCCTTTAGTACTCATTCTTGCTCTGAATCCGTGAACTTTAGATCTGGATCTCTTTTTTGGTTGGAATGTCATTTTCATAACCTGGGCACCTCCTTTATCTATATAGAATTCTACTTTACCTTTATTAGAACATCACTTCATATTATATTCACAATAATCGTACAAGTCAAGAAAAAAAATACGTCTGCAATGCCAAAAATTTCAAATTTCCCGGAAAATCGCCCAAAACACATCTTATGTAAACCTTTATGCACTTATTCACCAGTTAACGTAATATTGTCCACAATTTGTGGATAACTTGTGGATAACTATGTTATTATCCGTGTAAAAGTACGTTTTTTTTACACAAAAAGCCAATTTTCCCCTTATTTTTCAAGGATTTTGAGTTATACACATATTTTACCATAATTGTGTTTTATGGTAACCGTTCATTTTATTTTCCATTGCGAAAAAGAGGATTTTATTATAAGATATATGAGTAACAGTGGGTACATTTTTAAGTGTATCGTAATATACAATTAGGAGAATTTTCATGAATATAGTAGAAATCGAAGAAAAATGGCCTGCCATCTTACAATTTGTCAAAGATGAGCACGAATTAGGCGATGTTTCTTTCAATACCTGGTTAAAACCACTGAAGGTATTCAGTGTGGAGGATCACATAGTCACCATTCTGGTTCCGCAGGAACAGATCGGGCTTACTTATGTAAGCAAAAAATACACACTTCCTCTGCAGGTTGCGATTGCTGAAATTACAGGAATGGTATGCGAAGTCCGCTTTGCAACTCCTGAAGACGTGAAAGATCTTGCTCCGAAGAAAAAGCCGATTGTACAAAACTCCATCTATGAAGCTGCACATTTGAACCCAAAATACACTTTTGATACGTTCGTAGTCGGCAGCAACAACAAATTTGCCCATGCAGCATCCCTGGCAGTAGCCGAATCTCCGGGCGAAATTTACAATCCGCTGTTTATCTACGGAGGCGTTGGTCTGGGAAAAACCCATTTGATGCACTCCATCGCTCATTTCATCCTGGAACAGAATCCAAATGCAAACGTACTGTATGTAACCAGTGAGGAGTTCACCAATGAACTGATCGAGGCGATCCGTAACAGCAACAACACCGCCATGACAAAATTCCGTGAAAAATATAGAAATATCGACGTTTTACTGATTGACGACGTACAGTTTATTATAGGTAAAGAGTCTACGCAGGAGGAATTTTTCCATACCTTTAATACCCTGCACAGCGCCAAAAAACAGATCATCATATCTTCCGATAAACCGCCGAAAGATATGGAAATTCTGGAAGACCGCATTCGTTCCCGCTTTGAATGGGGACTGATCGCTGATATTTCTTCCCCGGATTATGAGACAAGAATGGCGATTCTTCGCAAAAAAGAAGAACTGGACGGTTATCACATCAGCGAAGATGTCATCAAATATATTGCATCCAATGTAAAATCAAACATCCGTGAGCTGGAGGGATCCCTGAATAAACTGATGGCTCTGGCAAATCTTGAAAACCGGGAAATCAATGTCGCACTGGCCGAACAGGTGCTCAAAGACATCATTTCTCCGGATGAAAAGAAAGAAATCACACCGGAATACATCATTTCTATGGTAGCGGAACATTTCGATATCACAGAAGATGACATCCGGGGAACAAAACGCAACAGCAAAATCGTCCGCCCGCGGCAGATTGCCATGTACCTGTGCCGCGATATGACCGAAGTTCCGCTGGCAGCTATTGGAAAAATAATGGGAAACAAAGACCACACAACCGTCATGCATGGATTCGAGAAGATCGAAAAAGAAATGAAAACATCCGAAAGCCTGAAAAATACGATTGAAATATTGAAGAAAAAGATCAATCCACAGAAAAAATAATTATCCAGAAAGTTATCCACAAAGTACTGTGGAATCGACTGTATAAAAAGTGGAAAACTGTGAACAAGTGGCGCGATTTTTTGGATAAGTCATTTTTACCCACATTGTTCACAAACCATCTGTGCCTTTTTCACATATTTATCCCATGCCCGAAACCCTTGCGGTTACAGGTTTTTTTAGGGTTTTTCACAAATCCACAAGCCCTACGGCGAATACTGTGAATTATTTATATAATTATTTTTTTAGCAAACCATTTTTTCCAAGAAGGGAGTTATTCACAAAATGAAAATAATTTGTTCAAAGGCAAATTTATCAAAAAGCGTAAACATTGCCCTGAAAGCAGTACCAAGCAGAACAACCATGCCCATATTGGAATGCATCCTCATCGATGCTTCTTCTAATATGATCAAATTTACCACAAACGATATGGAACTCGGAATCGAAACAATCGTTACCGGAACCATTGAACAAAAAGGAATCATTGCACTGGATGCAAAAATTTTCTCTGAAATTATAAGAAGACTTCCAGATAATGATGTTATCATTCAGTCTGATGATAATTTAAATGTTACAATTACCTGTGAAAAAGCAAAATTCAACATTCCTGGAAAATCAGGAGAAGATTTTGCCTACCTTCCGGTGATAGAAAAAGACGAATGCCTGACCATTTCTCAATTTACCCTGAAGGAAATGATCCGACAGACCATCTTTTCCATTGCAGTAAACGAAAATAACAGAATTATGACAGGTGAGCTGTTCCAGATTCAGGACAACAAATTGAAAATCGTATCTCTGGACGGACATCGTATTTCCATTCGTACGATGGGACTGAAAAAAGAATACGAAGACCGCAAAGTCATTGTTCCGGGTAAAACTTTAAATGAAATCAGTAAAATTTTGTCTGGAGAGATTGATGATCAGGTAGGTATTTTCTTCAGTAAAAATCATATTGTATTTGAATTTGATAATACTGTGGTGGTATCCAGACTGATTGAAGGTGAATATTTCAGAATTGATCAGATGCTTTCCAGTGATTATGAGACAAAAGTACAGATTAACCGCAAAGAGTTCCTCAATTGTATTGATCGTGCCACACTTTTGATCCGCGAAGGAGACAAACGTCCGATCATTATTCATGTGGGAGATGGCTCGATGGAATTGAAAATCGATTCCGCCATGGGATCTATGAATGAGCAGATTGATATTGAAAAAGAAGGAAAAGATATTTTGATCGGCTTCAACCCAAAATTTCTGATGGATGCATTAAAAGTAATCGATGATGAGACCATCAGTATCTATCTGATGAATCCGAAAGCGCCATGTTTTATCAGGGATGATGAAGAAAAATATACATATCTGATTCTTCCGGTTAACTTTAATCAGGCACGCTCATAAGGATGGTGAAAAATATGGTAGAGATCAAATTGAGAGATGAATTTATCAAACTCGGTCAGGCACTGAAGGCTGCCAACCTTGTTCAGGATGGTGTTGAGGCAAAATTCGTGATCCAGGACGGACTCGTAACCGTGAACGGTGAGGTTGATACAAGAAGAGGTAAGAAATTGTACGATGGAGATGTGATTTCTTATCAGGGTGAAGAAGTAAAGATTGTAAAATAAAATTTGGAAAAGTTTAAATTGAGGAAAGTATGTATATTGAATCCATTCAGTTGAAAAATTACAGAAATTATGAAGCTCTTGATATGAAGCTGGATAAAGAGACAAATATTTTATATGGTGACAACGCACAGGGAAAGACCAATGTTTTAGAGGCCATCTACCTGTGCGGGACCACAAAATCTCACAGAGGCAGCAAGGACCGGGAAATCATTAAATTCCAGGAAGACGAAGCTCATATCAGGATGGTAGTTTCCAAAAAAAATATGAAGTATCGGATTGATATGCATTTAAAGAAAAACAAGGCCAAAGGGGTGGCGATCAATGGGCTGCCCATCAAAAAGGCCCGGGAATTATTTGGAATTGTGAATCTTGTGTTTTTTTCTCCGGAGGATCTGAATATTATCAAGAACGGTCCAGGGGAGAGAAGAAGATTTATTGATTTAGAGTTATGTCAACTAAATGCCATCTATTTGACGGATTTATCGAATTATAATCATATTGTAAACCAGAGGAATAAGCTTCTGAAGGATCTTGCGTTTCGGCCGGAGCTTATGGATACACTGGATATCTGGGATTTGCAGATGGCCCAATTCGGAAAAAAAATCATTCAGGAAAGAACGAAGTTTATTGAGAAGCTGAATGAGATCATACAGGAAATCCATAGAAACCTGACGGGAGAGCGGGAAGAACTGGAACTGATCTACGAACCAAGTGTGACTGCAGAAGCGATCGAACAGGAAATTGCGAAAAACAGGGAACGTGATCTGAAATTGAAACTGACGACCATTGGCCCTCATCGGGATGATCTGTGTGTGATGGTAAATGGCATTGATATTCGAAAGTTTGGTTCCCAGGGGCAGCAGAGAACGGCTGCTTTATCTTTGAAATTGTCAGAGATTTATCTTGTAAAGGAAGTCATGAAAGATACACCGGTGCTTTTGCTGGATGATGTATTGTCAGAACTGGACAGCAGCAGGCAGAATTACCTGCTCAACAGCATTCACGATGTGCAGACCGTGATCACCTGTACGGGTCTGGATGAATTTGTAAATAATCGATTTCATATTAACAAGATTTTTCATGTAGTTTGCGGGCAGGTGTACCTTTCTAATTAAGTTTTGACAAGGTATAGGTGGTATGATAGACTAATCTAGAGTATGGAAAGTTGGTGATTACTGTGGATAGAGAAGAATTTCAAATAAAACTGGATGAAATAAATTCACTTGTTTCCCGCAAGGATTACAAGTCTGCTTTGGAGATCGTAAACAGCATTGACTGGCGAAGAGTCAAAAATGTGCGTACGTTATGTATGGTAGGCGAGATTTATGCGGCAAACAAAAAATACAGCGAAAGCCGTGAGATCTTTCTGTTGGCTTATCACAGATCTCCGGTGGGCAAAACGATTTTGTATCGTCTGATCGAGGTGTCCATTAAGCTGAATGATTTTGATGAGGCGCAGGAATATTACGAAGAATTCGTGAGAGTGGCGCCGAAGGATCATACGAGATTTATTCTGCAATACAAGATTGCAGCAGCAAAGAAAGTTCCGGTGGAGGATCAGATTCGGATTCTGGAGGAACATAAAGAAAAAGAAATGACAGAACGCTGGTCGTATGAACTGGCGAAGCTTTATTATAAAGCAGGGAAGTATGACAAGTGCATCGAAGCGTGCGATGATCTTGTGATCTGGTTCAGAGATGGAAAATATGTGATTCGTGCGCTCGAATTGAAGATGAAGCTGGCAGAATTGACACCTTCCCAGCAGAAAATATATGAGGAAAGCCTGATTCCACCGGTTCAGGAGCCTGCAAAACCTGCAGAAGAAGCTGTGAAAGAACCGGTAATTGAGAAAACGGTTGTAGAAGAGCCTGTCGAGGAGCCCGTGGCAGAACCGGAAGAGAAGAAAGAAGAATTGCCAGTAGAGGAACCGGTTGTAAAAGAACCTGTCGAGGAGCCCGTGGCAGAACCGGAAGAGAAGAAAGAAGAATTGCCAGTAGAGGAACCGGTTGTAAAAGAGACTGTTGTCGAGGAGCCTGAGGCAGAACCGGAAGAAGAACCGGCAGTCGAGGAAACTGTGACAGAAGAGCCTGTCATTGCGGATGAGGCAAGCTTTCAGAAGAAGATTACAGCAGGCATCCGCGATATTTTTAAGAAGAGATTCAGGCCTGCAGAGGATGAACTGTATAAGCCGGAAGAAGATTTGAAAGTGATGTATACGGCAGGAATGATCAATTATTCTGATGTGATTCCCGAAAAGGTAGAGATTCCGGATGATATTCCGATGCTTGAACCGGAAAAAATCAAAGAAGAAATCAAAGAGACACCAGCTGTATCAGAGATTCCGAAGCTGAGCATTCCGAAGGTAAATCTGAATGAAACGGCAAGTGTGGAGGACCTTCCGATTGAGGATAAGATTTCTTTCAATCTGGAAGATACAATTCTGGCAGCGGCTGCTGAGCAGGGAATTCCGGTTCCGGAGGAAGATTCCGAAGAAGAAAAGACAGAACAGGAAGAGAGAACAGCAACAGTCGAGGAACCTGTGGAAGAGACAGAAGCGGAAGAAGAATTGATGCAGCCGGAAGAGGAAGAAGAGGAACTTTCCGAAGAAGAAGAGCTGATGCGCTTCATCGATGAGCAGAGCAAAGATCCGAATGTGGAAGAACGTGATCTTGTTCCGAGAGAAGAGATTCTGGATGACGAAGAGACAAAGCTGTTTAAATATTTTGCTGCTGTACCTGGTATGAGAGAACAGTTAGTTGAGGTTCTCAAGGATACGCAGATGGCTGCAGCCGATCAGACTTCCCGCACCGGAAATGTCATTATCATGGGAAATCGCGGAAGCGGAAAAACAACACTTTTTGAACTGCTGGTGAAGGCGATCTGTCGTGAACTGAAGATGCCGGCAGCGAAGGTGGCACGGATCCATGCACAGCAGATGAATGGAAAAGATGTTGGAAAGATACTGGCTCAGCTTTCAGGTGGTTTCCTCTTGATCCAGGACATGAACCAGATGGATGCAGACACGGCCGAAGCACTGAATCAGGCCCTGGAACTTCCGACGGATGGACTTACCGTGATCATCGAAGATGAGAAAATCGGAATGAGAAAGTTCATTGCCAGAAATCCAAAATTAATCGAGAAATTCACCTCAAGGATCGCGATTCCTGTATTTACAAATGATGAGCTGGTGAATTTTGCCAAGATTTATACAAACGAAGCAGGATATAAGATCAATGAAATGGGCATTCTTGCACTGTATTCTCTGATCAGTGATAACCAGAAGGAAGACGAACCTATGACGGTCGGCGGTGTCAAGAAGCTTGTCGATGATGCAATCGCCAAGGCAGAGAGCGGGACAAGAAAGCTGCAGAGAAATCTGGCTAAGACGAGATTGGACAAAGATGGATTTGTGGTTCTCTATGAAAAAGATTTTAAATAATGAACAGGAGACATATACGATGACCAAACCTTATCTGGGAGATCCAAAACATACCATAGAAGTTCTGCAAAAGTATGATTTTGCCTTTCAAAAAAGGTTTGGTCAGAACTTTCTAATCGATACACATGTTTTGGATAAAATCATAGCTGCGTCCCAAATCACAAAAGATGATTTTGTGCTGGAAATCGGTCCGGGAATCGGAACGATGACGCAGTATCTGTCTGTGGCTGCCAGAGAAGTCGTGGCAGTTGAGATTGATAAGACGCTGATTCCTATTCTGGAGGATACACTTTCTGAATTTCCAAATGTGACGGTGATCAATGATGATATTTTGAAGGTAGATGTTGCGAAAATCGCCAGAGAGCGAAACGTCGGCCGGCCGGTTAAGGTCGTGGCCAATCTTCCGTATTACATCACCACCCCGATCATCATGGGATTGTTTGAAAATCAGGTTCCTCTGGATTCGATCACCATTATGGTGCAGAAAGAAGTTGCAGACCGCATGAAGACAGGACCGGGCTCCAAGGATTACGGGGCACTGTCTCTGGCCGTACAGTATTATGCGAAGCCGGAGATCGTGGCAAATGTGCCGCCCAACTGTTTCATGCCGAGACCGAAGGTGGGAAGCGCAGTCATTCGTCTGACGAGATATGAACAGCCCCCGGTATTTGTGAAGGATGAACATTTGATGTTTCGGATTATCCGTGCATCCTTCAATCAGAGAAGAAAGACACTGGTAAATGGATTGAAAAATTCCGGAGAGCTTTCCTTTTCGAAGGAAGAAATCGAGGCTGCAATCGAAGCATGCGGACTTTCTCCTTCTGTGAGAGGAGAGGCACTGACACTGGAGCAGTTTGCCGCTCTGACGAATGCATTCGTAAATGAATAAAATATTGGACAAAAAAAGAAGCTCGTCAGAGCTTCTTTTTACATTAAAGGAAGGAGAGTCGATATAAAATCGACATATGAAAAAGAAATTGATAAAAATAATTGTTGGTTGTTATTATTTTTATGGTTATAGTATATCCATTAAATATGATAAAACCATGTGTAACTTATGAAGAAATCATGAACGAATGTCAAAAGATTTGTGAATGAGAATTGAGAAACTCATTGACACAAATATGGACTCCGCCCAAAAATTCAGAGATATCCTGATATTCTCCGGTGATGAGTGAAAAATCTCTGCCCAAAAAATTGTGAATCTGTGACTGAATCCGTTCACAAATGCCTGGAATGTTGGTAGAGAAGGAACTGTTGAGGATAATAATATCCGGATTTAATGTATTTAAAATGTTGTTGAGACCAATGGACATATACAAAATAAAATGATCGATCAGAGAAATCGCCAGGGAATCTCCGTCATGGTAGTCGCGGATAAATTTTTCGATGGTCACAAATGAATAATTTTTTTCACGGGCGTATTCTTCTAAAATTGCCTTCTCGGAAGCATACTGTTCCAGACATCCGTGATTTCCGCAGGGGCACGGCCGTCCTTCGGGGAACAGAATCGTATGTCCAATCTCACCTGCAAAGCCGTCCTTTCCCCGGAACAAAATCCCATCCATCATAATTCCCATACCAATACCGGAGTGCACATTGATATACATGAGATTTTTTTGAGAATAATGATAAGCAGATTCTCCCAGCACACACAGGTTCGCCTCGTTTTCAACAAAAACAGGAATGTGGAAGCGCCTGGTCAGAAGCTCCGCCATATTTTTGGATTCCAGCGTATAATAAGGAGTAAACTGGATCTCATTGTTGTTGACCACGCCGTGAATACCCATACAGATTCCAATCACGCCGTAGGTGCTTTCGGGAATGCTGTACAGTGTTTTTTGGATGACACTGCTCAGATATTTTTCGGTGATCACGTTGTCCTGGCGGGGATATTCCCTGACGATGCAGTTTTCTCCCTTCAAGTCAGAAATCATCACCGAGGTCTTATCCAGTGCAATGTCCATCGAAATCACATTGCCGCAGCTTTGGTTAAAGCGAAGCAGAATGGGTTTGCGTCCTTTGGTTGTATCTGCACTTCCAATTTCCTCCACCAGTTCCAGATCCATCAATTCCTGAACAATTGCGGATATGGTTGCTTTTGTGAGATGCAGTTTTTTGGAAAGATTTGCCCTGGACAAAGGATTATTATGGATAATGGTATCTAATACAAGCCTTCGGTTCATGTCCCGAATATATTCCTGACTGCCTGTGATCATGAGCGGCCTCCTTTTCTTTTTGTTTCGACTTTTCCTGTACTACAGTATAACATAAATAAAGGAATCTTTCAGAAACATTTCACAGAATCTTTAGAAACAGATGGTGACAGGTATGGTATACTTAGGATGCCTGAATAGGCTATATGAGAATCAGGTAGCCTGTCATCGTACATTTGATGTATTTCAAAGGAGGAAACAAAGATGAAGTGGAGAAAAAAGGCAGCTGCGCTGCTGGCTGCAATCATGATGTTGATGGCTCCGGTGACTGTCATGGCTGACAGTGTGGATGTTGTGTCTGATAAACCATATATCTCGTTGGGGGCAGATCTGAACAGCACAGAGAAGGAGACCGTGCTGCAGCTTCTCGGCGTATCGGAACGTGAACTGTCCAACTATACAGTGGTAACAATAACAAATAGCATGGAGCATGAATATCTGGATTCGTATCTCGATTCCAGCCTGATCGGTTCAAGAGCGCTGTCTTCCGTTCTGGTAAAAGGCCAGAAGGACGGATATGGAATCAAAGTCACGACAAAAAACATTTCCTACTGTACCGTAGGTATGTATCAGAATGCTCTGGCTACCGCCGGCATTCAGAACGCGGATATTGTCGTTGCCGGACCGTTTAAGATCTCAGGAACAGCAGGTCTTGTCGGTGCCATCAAAGCTTATGAAAATATGACCGGCGAACAGGTGGATGACGAGAAAGTAGAGGTGGCCACAAATGAGCTTGTGGTGACCAGTGATCTTGCTGAAAATATCGGCGATGCGGAGAAAGCAGAGGAACTTGTAGGATTTATTAAGAACGAAGTGGCATCCAACGATTATACGGAAGATGAGATGTCGGCACTGGTCGATGAAGCTGCATCCGAGATGCAGGTCTCACTGAGTGATGAGGATAAACAGAACATTCTGGAATTGATGGACAAGGTCAAAGGACTGGACATTGATGTCGATCAGCTTCAGGAGCAGGTGAAAGGACTTTACAGCAAATTGCAGGGGATGGACCTGCATATCGACCTGAATTCACCGGAAACGCAGAGCTTTTTGTCAAATTTGTGGAATAAAATCACAGAATTCTTTAACAATTTACTAGGATAAAGTTGGATAAAAATGGAAGAGTATAGTACAATTTTACAAAAAAAATAAAAAAAATAAGTTAAAATTGTGTAATATACCGAATGTTCACGATTTGTTCATAATTTATTTATAATGTATTCATAACTTGTTGTTATGATATAAACAGTTCGAAAGAACAACTCAAGTATAAAGGTAATGTTTTCATTACACATATAAATTTTTTCATAATAATTGCCCGGGCAGACATGTCCGGGCACTCCTCATTTGGGGGGGGCCCGCCCTCATCTCCTCCAATTTCGGATGAATTCTTCCTGTGCTTTGTCATCTTCTGCACGGTCATAAGGGGTGGACATCCTGATGCAGGAATAGATCATCAAAAAAAGTATCACGAAAAGAATGAATAAAAAAATGGCCAGAATAATCACAGGAGCTCCTTTGCTTACAAATCTGTCTATAATAATATACTTCAAATCCATAAAATATATGTGGATTGTGAATGGATTTTCTTCAGAAAAACGGTGTAACATGTCAATTATTACAAAAAACATGCTAATTATGTAGAAATATTGAATTATAAAAAAAATAATGCTAATATAAAAATGATGACATGAAAAAATATGTATTAGAATTGTTTTTTTATCATATGTCGTAGCTGCATTTGATAAAGCACATACATAGTTTAAGAGGAGTAAGTCATTTGAAAATGATTGATATACACGCGCATATTCTTCCAGGTCTCGATGACGGATCATCCAATGAAAAGAAGAGTATGGAAATGATCAAACTGGCAGAGAGTCAGGGAATTACAACGATTATAGGAACCCCTCACTATTCCCATCACTTTCAAAACAGTCGGCAAAAGATTGCTGCTGCTTATGAGAAATTGATGGATCATATGAGAAGTGAGGGCTATTGTTCTATTCAGATTTATATGGGACAGGAAATCCTATATTCAGAAGATGTTCCTGAAAAACTGGCAGCTGGAGAACTCATAACATTAGCCGGCAGTCGGTACGTTCTGATTGAATTTTTGCCATTTGAGTCCTATTCTAAAATTTTTCGTGCAGCAGGTATGGTCGCCATGGCTGGGTATGATATGATTCTGGCTCATACAGAACGATATGAATGTCTGAGAAATCCAGATAAAATACAGGAACTTCTTGATGCAGGAGTAAAGCTTCAGATGAATTGTCGGCCAATTGGGGGCAAATGGTACAATGAGACAACCAGATGGTGCAGAAAAATGCTTAAAGAAGAAAACATACATTTTCTTGGAACAGATATGCATAATACAGACAGCAGAAAGCCTGACATAAAAGCAGCAGTCTGTTGGATGAAGAAACATCTGGACGAGGAATATATGCAGGATATCTGCTGGAAAAATGCAGAGAAAATCCTGAATCATAAACAAATAACAAGATAAAGGGGAGAGCGATGGAAAAAAATATCAACGATGATGAAATTGATTTATTAGAACTCTTTTTCGCCATCAGAAGAAGATTTCTGGCTGTTGTGGCAACCGGCCTTTTCTTCGGTTGTCTGGCATGTATTTTTACGAAGTTTTTTATGACACCGATTTATACATCCACATCCAGTATGCTGGTATTGACAAAAGAGACAACTTTGGCGTCACTGGCCGATCTTCAGATGGGAAGTCAGTTAACGAATGACTATCGTATTTTAATTACGAGTCGTCCGGTACTGGAGGAAGTTATTGAAAATCTGAAGCTTGATACGGATTATAAAACTCTGGCAGAAAGCATTACAGTGGATAATCCCAGCGATACACGAATTCTGAATATTGCAGTGAATAATCCGGATGCGGAACTTGCAGCAAAGATCGTAAATGAACTTTCCGGTGTTTCATCAGAATTTATCGGAGACAAGATGGAAGTAACACCTCCCAAGATCATTGAGGAGGGGGAGATTCCTACAGTTAAGTCCAGTCCAAGTATGATGAAAAACACATTGCTTGGAATCCTGCTTGGCTTCCTGATCAGCGGTGGAATTATTGTAGTTGTGACTCTTATGGATGATACCATTAAGTGTGAAGAGGATATTGAGAAATATCTTGGTATTCCAATGCTGGCAAGTGTTCCTGACAGAAAGGATTACATTTCAACAGGAAGAAAGAATAAGAATAAGAAAAGGAAAAGAAAATAATGGAACGAAGGGAATTAATCGATCCGAGAAAACGGGATTATTACTATGAAGAGGCTATGAAGACTCTCCGTACAAACGTTCTCTATTCAGGGAAGGATGTAAAAACGATCCTGATTACCAGTTGTTTTCCAAATGAAGGAAAAAGCGACATTGCCATGCAGTTGGCAAAAGAGCTGGGAAGCATGGGCAAAAGAGTATTGCTTTTTGATTCAGATATCCGAAAATCAGCTTTGATCAAGAGATATTCCATTGAGGGGGAAACAAAAGGACTGTCTCAGTATCTGAGCGGACAGGCAGAGGTCAAGGATATCTTATATGCCAGCAATTATAAAAATATGGACATTGTCTTTGCCGGCCCTACCGTGCCAAATCCTTCCGAGCTTCTGGAGGAACAGTCTCTGACGATCCTGCTGAAGGAACTTCGGAAATATTACCACTATATTATTATCGACTGTCCGCCTCTTGGAAGCGTGATTGATGCGGCCATTATTGCAAAGCAGTGTGACGGCGCGATCATGGTTATTGAAAGCGACAGAGTCAGCTACCGGGAAGTACAGAGAGCGCAGGAACAGATCAGAAAGGCAGACTGCAAGATCCTTGGAGCTGTACTGAATAAAGTGGATATGAAGAAAGACAAATATTACCATAAATACAGCTATTACTATGCAGATAAGAAGAAAGGTTAAAAGAGTAAAGTAATCATGAGACGAGTATTAAAAACGTTTCTGATGCTGCTTCTGTGTGCTCTGCTGTTTGGTCTTTTGTCCTATCTGCTGCTTGATTACCGGGAACAGGGAATCAAAGAGAAAGAGAGGCTGGAAAAGCTGGTATCAGAAGGAAAAGAGGAAAAGTCAGAGAATTCTTCTTCAAAGGAAGAACCATCAAAAGAAGAAACATCGCAAGAAGACTCGGAAGAGGAAGAAGAACCTGAAGCTGTGGAAGAGACAAAGAAAGAGGCAGAAGGTGTTGCCTGCTGGGGAGATGAGTTGCTGAGTACACAGGCAGCAGCAACAAACTCTTATACAGTTGTTTTACAGAAATTGCTGACGGATCAGGGATACAATCTGACAGTGGCCAATAAGACTCTGACAGAAACCTGCAGTCTGACTACCATGAAAATGGCAGGTGTCCCTATGACGGATATTGATGCTTATATCGCCAAACATCAGGCGGCAGCAAATGGCGCACAGCTTCCTATTACTGAAGGTGCAACACGAAATCTGACTGCGGAGCAGATGACAAGAACCGATCAGAATTATATTCCTGTGTTATTCATGGGATATTACGGCGGCTGGAATTATGACACCAAAGAGTTGATCGAACAGCAGCAGAAAATTCTGGATACATTTGGAGACTATAAAGATTCCTATATTATTGTAGGTCTTGCGCCTGCGTCAGGAAGAGTCACTGCAGAACAGTACAATGCAGATATGAGGGCAGCATGGGGCGAACATTACATTGCATGTTCCGATGTATGTGCGCAGGGTGCTCTGTCCTATGAAGGGCAGCAGGAGATTGCGCAGGCCGTGTTCAATAAGATGGTTGAGCTTCAGTATATTCAGAAGAAAGCAGATGCTTAAGGAACAAAACTTATGTCAAGAAGAAAAACAAAACAGAAACTGATTCTGGCTGTTGCGGCATGCATTGTCGCGGCGGCAGCCGGAGTCGGAATCCGGCAGTATCAACACAACAAGAAAATGGCAATCAGTCAGACGGGAGAGGGCACATCTTCATCCGGCAAAGATATCGTCTGGAATGGTCAGACATATACATACAATGAACATCTGAGCAATTATCTGTTCCTTGGAATTGATAACAGAGAAATCAAAGATACACAAACAGGACAGACGGATGCCGGTCAGTCAGACTCCCTTTATCTCATCTCCTGGGACAGGGTAGAAAATACACTGACCAGAGTCAACATACCGAGAGATACCATGACAGAGATTGAGGTTTTCAGCATGAATGGAAACAGCATGGGATTGTCTGAGGATCATATCAGTCTTGCATATGGATTTGGTGATGGAAAACACGAAAGCTGCAAACTTTCCAAAGAAGCAGTTTCCCGCCTGTTTTATGACGTACCGATTCAGGGATATTGTTCCATCAGCATGGATGCACTTCCGGTACTTACCGAAACGGTTGGAGAGTTCACCGTCACAGTTCCGAATGACAGTCTGGAAACAGCAAATCCGGACTATAAGAAGGGGACAACGATTACTTTGACCAAAGACAATACAGAACAGTTTGTCCGTTACAGAGATGTAGAGACATCGCAGAGTGCATTAAGCCGAATGGAACGGCAGGAAGTCTTTCTGGATGCGTTCGGAAAGAAAGTGAAAGAAAGGTTTTCACAGAATCCACAGGTTGTGACAGAGTTATATGAAAATCTCCAGCCATATATGGTGACCAATATCAGCAACGATCAGTTTGTAAAATTGATGGAGAGTGCTGATACGGGAACGAATGACCAGTGGACGATTCCCGGAAAAGGAGTCGAGGGAGACTACTATGACGAGTATCATGTGGATGACGATGCTTTCAAAGAAAAGGTAATCGAAACCTTTTATGTGGAGGCAAAATAATTTTGAATGTGGATACCTGATGCATCTTGCATTAGTATCTATAAAATGATTAAGCGAAGAAAAGGAGGTGAGTCCAATGAAAATCAGAAAGAGAATTCTTGGAGTTGTCCTTGCTGCCACTCTGGTAGTTTCACAGGCTGTATGCGTATTTGCTACTGGAAGCAAAACAGCAACAACAGGTATCAGTCAGGAATTCAAAGATACCTATGCTTCAGAAACTGTTACACAGGATACTTTGAAGGACATTCCGGATGACAAAATGTCCAAGGAAAACAAAGCTATTGCAGAGAAATTCCTCAGCGGCGATATTGATGGAGCTATCGAACTTATTAAAGAGTCTGATCCTGAGATCGCAAAAGAGCTCGAAGAGTATAAAGATGTTCTGACAATGCAGTATATCAAAGATTTAAGCAAGGCTACTAAGAACAAAGACGGAAAGTATGAGATTGGTTTTTCTTTGCCGAACAAAACAGCAAATACAGAAGCAATCGTTCTCAACTTTGGTTTCAATACCCAAAAGTGGGAGATAAGCAAACTGAAGGGTAAAGATAATCAGAATCTGAAGGCAGAATTAGAAGATCCGGGATTAGCTACCGTTTTGGCTAAGAAGAAATAATGAAATGAAGAATGGGGCTGACTGGCAATCGATGGGTTGTCGATCAGTTCCTTCTGAAACAAACGTGGATTGTTGCCTGTGCAGAGTGCCTTTATCCACATAATGATAAAGACACTGTGGAAAAGTAATAATCACTGGAAGAAAGAAGGGGAAAATGTATCAAAAAAGTTCTCAGGGATGGTTAAAACATGTTGATTTTATTATTCTTGATATTTTGTGTTTTCAGGTATCTTTTGGGCTTGCGTACATCATTCGTCAGGGCGTTTCTGTTCCATACCGGGATTTTTTGTATCTTCGCATGGGTATTATACTGATACCGATTGACTTGCTTGTGATACTCTTTTTCGGATCCATGAGAAACGTTCTCAAGAGAGGATATTATCTGGAATTTGCCATGACGGTCAAGCATGCCTGCATGGTGGAGCTTTTGAGTATTTTATATCTTTTTACATCGAAAGAGGCACAGAGTTACTCAAGGGTTATCTTGTATCTGACAGGAATTATTTACGTTGTGTTGGGATATACGGTGCGTCTGCTGTGGAAGCAGTATCTGAAAAAAAGAAGGCTGGACAGCGACAAACGTTCTCTCCTGATCGTAACGACAGATGACAGGGTTCATGCGATTGTAGAAAATATTCTGAATCATAATTATGAGGCTTTCCGCGTTGCGGGAATTGCAGTTGTAAACAAATCCATGATTGGAGAGAAGGTTAAGGATATCCCGATTGTGGCTGACTGCGATACGGTCGTTGATTATGTCTGCCGCGAATGGGTAGATGAAGTCTTTCTTGACCTTTCAGAAGATGAGCCTTATCCGGATCAGCTGATCAATCAGTTCTCCGAGATGGGAGTGACGGTACATATGCGACTTCTCAAAACTACCAGTATAGAAGGAAAGAAACAGTTTATAGAACAGATCGGAGAATATACCGTTCTCACGACAACCATGAATACAGCTACTATAAAGCAGTTATTCATCAAAAGAGTGTTAGATATCGCAGGAGGAGTGGTGGGATGTATCATTACATTGATTCTGTTCATCTTTCTTGGACCTGCAATCTATATAAGGTCTCCGGGGCCGATCTTCTTCGCTCAGGAGCGCATCGGAAAAAACGGAAAGCGTTTTAAGATGTATAAGTTCCGCAGCATGTATATGGATGCAGAGGAACGAAAGAAAGAGCTGATGAAGGAAAACCGGGTGAAGGACGGCATGATGTTCAAGCTGGAATGGGATCCGCGTATCATCGGCTGTAAAAAACTGCCGGATGGCACGATGAAGAAAGGCATTGGCAATTATATCCGGGATTTGAGCCTGGATGAGTTTCCTCAGTTTTTCAATGTGCTGAAGGGGGATATGAGTCTGGTGGGAACAAGACCGCCGACCATCGACGAATGGGAAAAATATGAACTTCGTCACAGAGCGAGGCTTGCGATCAAACCGGGGGTGACCGGTATGTGGCAGGTCAGCGGCAGAAGCAACATCACGGACTTTGAGGAGGTCGTGAAGCTGGATCGAGAGTATATCAACCAGTGGAGCATTGGGCTGGATATAAAGATACTGCTCAAGACGGTGATGGTGGTGTTGAGAAAAGACGGGTCGATGTAAAGACCATTTTCAGATCAGTAGAAAATTTTTGATCTGAAAAATAAGGGCGACAAAAGGCGAAAATAAAATATATAAAAGGGCGACAAAAGGCGAATTAAACAACGATGTGAGTTACAGAATGACAGAATTGTGTAGTTGACATAGCTGCTTAATTTTGAAACACATGAGCCGGAAGTATGAAATTACGTAGGAGATAAGGGGAAAGTAAGATGCGTGGAAATTCAAAGAGATGCAAAAAGAAAATGGAACACTGGGAAGTCATTTCCCTGTTATTGATGGTATATGACTTTTTTGCTGTGTCAATATCTTATTTTGCGGCACTTTGGATACGGTTTGACTGTAGATTCAGTGCTATAGAGAAGAAATATCTGCTGGCATATTGCCAAACGATTCTTATTTACGCAGCGTTCTGCATTGGTGTGTTCTGGTGTGTGAGGCTCTATAAAAGCATCTGGCGATTTGCCAGTTATTCCGAACTTCTGAGAGTTGTTCTGGCAACAGCAATTACGGGAATTGTTTATATCGTATGTATGACAGGTTTCGTATTAAGAATGCCGGTTTCTTATTTTATATTCGGGATTATCATTCAGTTCAGCCTGACGCTGGGGATTCGTTTTTCCTATCGTTTTGTGCTCCTTTTGAGAGGAGCGAGAAAGGAGCATGAACAGGAAAAGCGAGTGATGCTGGTTGGAGCCGGTGCAGCAGGACAGATGATTTTTCGGGATATCAAAGCTGCCAAGGAAACAAATGAAAAAGTATATTGCTTCATTGATGACAATCCAAATAAATGGGGCAGATATATTGACAATGTTCCTGTCTTTGGTGGAAGAGACAGCATTATGGAAGCTGTTGATAAATTTGGAATTGAAAAAATCTATGTGGCTATTCCGAGTGCGAAACCAGAGGATAAGAGAGATATTCTTCGAATCTGTAATCAAACCGTTTGTGAGCTTATGAATTTGCCGGGAATGTACCAGCTGTACACCGGAGAAGTAACCGTCAGCAAAATGAAGCCCGTTCAGATTGAAGATCTGCTGGGCAGAGATCCCATCGAGACGGATATGGACGAAGTATTTGGGTACCTTGTGGGAAAAACGGTACTGGTAACTGGCGTTGGTTCGATTGGCTCAGAATTGGCAAGACAGATTGCAGCGCATCATCCGAAACATCTGATCCTTTTTGATATTTATGAAAACAATGCCTACGATATTCAGCTGGAATTAAAGAAAAAATATCCGGAACTGAAGCTGGATACGATTATTGGTTCCGTAAGAGACAGCAGAAAGCTTTTCAAATTGTTTGAAGAATACAAACCGGATATTGTATATCATGCAGCTGCCCACAAACATGTGCCGCTGATGGAAGACAGTCCATGCGAAGCGATTAAGAATAATGCATTGGGAACTTACAAGACGGCATATGCTGCCATGGCACACGGATGTAAGAAATTTGTACTGATTAGTACAGATAAGGCGGTGAATCCGACCAATATCATGGGAGCATCCAAGCGCCTATGTGAAATGATCATTCAGGCATTTGATGCAAAGATCAAAGAAGGAAAAGCCTATGAAATCCCGCAGCTGTTTACGCACGGAATGGATGAGGTGGTTACATCACCGAAAGTAATCGAAGCCTTGAAAACGACAAAGACAGAATTTGTTGCCGTTCGTTTCGGGAATGTCCTGGGAAGTAACGGGTCTGTAGTTCCATTGTTCAAAAAGCAGATTGAAGCCGGCGGACCGGTAACGGTCACTCATCCGGATATTATCCGTTATTTTATGACAATTCCGGAAGCGGTAAGCCTTGTACTTCTTGCAGGAACTTATGCAAAGGGTGGAGAGATTTTTGTTCTGGATATGGGAGAACCTGTGAAAATTGATACTCTTGCAAGAAACCTGATTCGATTGTCCGGATACACGCCGGATGTCGATATAAAAATAACATATACCGGGCTGCGAAGCGGCGAGAAGCTTTATGAAGAAAAGCTGATGTCGGAAGAGGGATTAAAGAAGACAAAGAATGATTTGATACATATTGGATGTCCCATACCATTTGATATTGAGGAATTTTTACAGAAGTTAGATGAACTTTTGGAAGCTGCATATAAAAATAAGGATGATATCAGTGCGAGAGTGCAGAAAGTCGTATCGACTTATCATCCGGTGTAGGAAAAATAGATATAGGAAGAGTGTGTAATAATATGAAAAACTGGTATATTCTGTTTGTCCAGACAGAGAAGCAGAGTCAGCTGTGCTCCCTTCTTGAGCAGGAAGGAGTTCACGCATTCCTTCCCATGATGGAATATTACCGGAGAGATAGAAAGGGATTGGCAGAAAAAACTATGTTCCCAGGATATATCTTCGTACAGTCAGAGCTGGATCAGAAAGAATTCGATAGCCTGCTGGATTCCATGCAGGAAAGACGGTGGGGATTTATCAGACAGTTGAAAGAAGAGGGAGGTGCTGCTCTGACGGAGGAAGAGAGAACTTTCTTCCAGTGGCTTCTGGATGATGCCGGAACGGTCCGCATGTCTTACGGATATTTGAATCCTGCCGGAAAGGCGGTTATTACCTATGGACCATTAATCGGTTGTGAGAAACATATCCGAAAGACGGATAAGCATAACCGTTCGGTGATGATGAATTTTACTTTCCGGGAAGATCCGGTGAAGCTTGGGTTGACTATCTTGACTCTGAAGGAACTAAGAGAACAGGAGCTATATACAGAAGAAACTGAGAATTTGGTTCTGAGAAACAAAGCAAAGGGTGCAGATAAAGTATATGAAAAAGAGAGAGTTATCAAAGTCTTTGATGAAGAACTGCAGGAAGACGTAGAAATCAATTTAGAAGTATTGATAAGCAAAATGACACAGTTGTAGCTGGTTTACCGCACGATTGTGGGATTTGAACATAGCGGAGCAGGGAGCCTCATTCCGGGTGGATGAGGAATGGCGAAGCTATGTCTTTTTGCAGTTTGTTTTATGTAATTGCTGTGGAATATCAGATACCAGATTTATTCTTTTGATGTCAGTGACCATGGTGTGTTGTTAGTGAAGATGGAAATGAATGCCATGAGTAATGCAGAATATGCAGCTATTGACGATATTTATATAACAATTTAAGGTTTTACAAGATATTGTGGTAAAGGGGCGTGGATATCTCCTTTTACAGTTCTGATGAGTACATAAGATGTTTATGTGCCGATCAGAGCTGTAAAAAGCTCAGAAAAACACATAAGATGTGTGGGAAAAGAGTGGTGTGGTTGGCAAGTCCAACCATGCATGGTGAAGAACTGAAATATATAACTGAAGCATATGAAACCAACTGGATGAGCACAGTTGTGGCTAATATCAATGAGGTGGAGCGCATTGCGGCGGAGAAGGCAGGAGTTAATTATGCTGTTGGCCTGTCCGCTTGTACTGTCGCTCTCCACCTGTGTGTGAAACTGGCGGGTGAGAAGCTTTATGGGAAACCAGCAATCAGTCATGGTGCATTGGAAGGTAAGAGGATGATAGCTGTATAATAGGGACAACCAAGAAAAATCCTTGAATTTACAAGGGTTTTCGGCTCTAAGTGAGTCCCCGTTATTTGAAATTTTCTACGGATACTGGAGTGGGTCAGAGAATCCAAGAGGTAAAGATGGCTTCTTGGATACTCATGAATTGCCCCACAATCTGGAGTAGAAAATCTAATAAGGAGGAACTGACTTAGATAACACGCCATGTCTGGTGGTGGGCTATGGTTAAGTTTTGTGGGGATACAAAGCATTAATCAAGAGGTAATGATTTATGAATAAGAAAGCAGTTAGAACAGGAGTCGCTTGCGGAATTTTTCTTGGGATAACAATTATTGCATATGCAATAACGTCATTATTTTTTACAAAAAGTGAAACATCAAAACTCTCAAAAAGGACAGTTTTCCAATTTGATCTTTCCACTGATATGGCAGCAACGGAAGTGGGACCTGGTGATTGCTTTGATGTAAAACCAGTTATATATAATGATGCAACCGAAGAAATGTATGTGTTTATACAAGTGGATATGCCAACAGCTGCACATGAAGCACTTTATTCATATGATGTTGACGATGAATGGTGTGTTGTCAGTGAGGATGATGGAACAGTTGTTTATGCTTATGGAAGTACTGAGATGACAATATTGGCTCCTGGAGATAGCACAAGTGCTCTGACAAATCAGATGACCATGAAATCAATCTCAAATGCGGAGTATGCAGCTATTGATGATATTAATATTACAATCACCGGTTATGCAATGGGAACAGAGGATATGTCTACCTATCCTGTGAATGCATGGAATGAATGTAAAACGATTGGAAATATTCAATAGTGGATATTGGGCCATTGATTTGACGAAGAATTGCAATTATTACAGACTGTAAGAATTGATGGGGGTTATCACTGTGTGTAAGGTTACAGAGTTCCAACATTAAGTGTCGGCATTAGTCCCTAATCATCTATCAACCCTAACACTCAACTACCGCAAAACAAAAAGACACCACTCACCAAGGGAGTGGAAGGGAACCACACCCACAAAAGAAAAAACAACAACGCCACAGAGGTGGTATGGAAGAACACCACAACAGAAAAGAAGAAAAAAGGAACATCAACGATGGTGTGGAGGAGAAAAGAAGTGATTTTATGAACAATAAAGTAGCAAAAGCCGGCATGGCTGTTGGAATATTTCTTGGTGCAGCAATTGTTGCGTATGCGAGTACGAATCTGTTTTCTATGAAGAGCTATACCACTTCTTTCACTCCGAAACAAATATTCCAATTTGATTTCAACACTGGTTTGAACGGCGGCGAGGTTGGTCCAGGGGATTCCTTTTCAATGAATCCAGTTATCTATAACGACGCAACGGAAGATATGTTTGTGTTTATCCGGGTGGATATGCCCTTTGTTGACGGTTCACCGCTATACACGTTTGAAGTGGATAGGGATTGGACGCAGGTTGAGAGTGATGGAGGGGTGGTTGTGTATGCCTATACAGCCGGAAGTGAAGGTATGACAACTCTCACCCCTGGAGAAAGTACAACTGCACTGACAGAACAGATGACCATGCGGTCAATCACCAACGCAGAATATGCGGGCATTGACGATATCAATATCACGCTTACCGGTTATGCCATTGGAGTAGAGGATGTACCTACAGTTCCCGAAGAAGTGTGGGAACATTGTAAGTTCATTGAGGAGAGCCAATAAAAAAGAAGAAAAGAAGAGAGGGAAAAAGCACACTAGGAAGAGGTGGTGTGGGGAAGAACACCACATGGTGCAGATGAGTATTCGGTAAGAATCAACATGGGTGTTGAAGAGCAAAAGGGAAGTCCAGAAAGAGGAATAGGGAGCATATTATCTGCATCTAATGACGGAAAATCTGCAATTATTGACATTAGTCTCTCCGACCCGTGACACCTCAAAATTAGTGCACAGTGTACAAATATCAACCTAAACAACAATAAAACCTATATAAAGTGCACAAATAAACACCCTCCGAGAGGGTGGAAAAGGTAAAAAAAGAGCACTGGAGAAGGTGAAAATGGGGAAAAATGAGGTAAAAACAGGGAAAAATGTAGTTGTGCAGTAGAGTGTGCATTCTCTGACCCGTAGCTGCCCCCTAAAACACACCCGAGCACCACTAATGCACGGGGAAAAGAAATAAAACCACAGAAAGTGTGGAAATGAGAGAAATGAGAGAAATAGAGCCGGGGAGAGCAGGAAAACAAGAAAAAATAACAAAATAACAAAATAACAAAGTGCACTGGAGCGCTTCATAAGATAGCGCGAAGCGCCGACCCGTGACTACCCCTCACGGCTTCATTGCTTTTTCTCTCTTTTCCTACTTTTCTTCGTTTGGTGGCTTGCCACCATCCTCTGTTTTCCACGAAAACAAGGGGAGAAGAAGAAAAGAGTGTGAGGAACAGACCAATAAAAAACAGATAACCACATAAGGTGTGGAGAGAACCACGCCAATAAAAAATAAAACCACAGAAAGTGTGGTCGAGGAGAAGCTGATGGAGAGTGTGCTGGAAAAACGGCAAATCGTTGAGAAGTACATAAGGTGTGAGCAACACACCAATAAAAAACAGATAACCACAGATAGTGTGGCTGAAAATGGACTTGAGGCTGCTGATATAACAGATGAGATTATGGAGAGGTTTGTGAAGTAGGTGGCGAGTGTGAGCACGCCATAGGGAGTGTGGCAAGACAGGCCACAAAAGAAAAAACCACAGGAAGTGTGGGAGAGAACAAGCTAATAAAAATAAAAACACATAAGGTGTGTGGAAAGGAAGAAAAGCCAAATGAACGGTGTGAGAGAAATGTCCATAAATTGTTACAAGTTGGGAGTTCCTCTCCATGTGATAGCCACAGCAGCTAGTGTGGATGATGAGGTTGTTACTGGTTGGATAAAAGAAGACGCTGAGGAAAGAATGGTGAGACTCTTCAAGCTGCTACTCTCACAGGAAAGAATTGAGGATGCTAAGAGAGCAGCTGAGGATGGAGAGTATAGGGAACGGTTGATGAGAGAGTTGGGCGTGTGAGCAACACACCAATAAAAACAGATAACCACACCACTAAGAACAGATAACCACACAAGACTGTGAGCCAGGGAGAAAACCATATGGGTGGAAGAGTATTAGATCACGAGGCAAAGAGATTATTTAATGAAGGCCGACAAGAGGGCTTACAAGAAGCCAGAGCAGAAATTATACGTGAATTGGCTGATAAGGGTCTTCTCGAACTTACAGCGTTAAGTCCATCTGAGCAAGGAAAGGCAGAATGCAAGCTGAGAGCTGCGAAAGAAGCGGCAACTGAACTTCACAGGGATGGTTGGTCTGTGGATGAAATTGTGGATGTGATTAAGACAGTAATTGATATGGAAGATGTCGTTAAGAGCTGGTTAGGAGAAGATGGGGTGTGAGCACGCCATAGTTGGTGTGTGGGAAAAGATCCTAACAAGAAAACATAACTTGTGCGGGAGAGCACAGGGAGAAGGAAGAAAAGAAAAAAAGATTGCGCGAAGCGCAGAGACAGGCCACAGAAAGAAAAGAAGACCACAGAAATCGTGGACAAGGGAGAAGGGAGAAATAGAGAAATAAGAAGAAAACAGCCGTGGCGAGTAAGAGCACGCCATAGGGAGTGTGGGAAAAGATCCACACAAGAAAAAAGAGATCGAGCGGAGCGAGATTTTGGGAGTTTTAATGAGCAGAACAGGGGATGGTGTGCCGATTAAAGCTTCAAAAAGAGAAAGCCGGAAAAGACCGGCAGAAGAACACATAAGATGTGTGGGAGAAGCTGGAGGGTGAAAAATTATGGAAAACAAGGAATATGTTTGTCCTAAATGTGGTGCTGTTAGAATAAACTGGGGACCTGTTACGGAAAAGGATAATTATATCGAACAACATGGGTTCTGCAGACAATGCGAGACAGCATTTGTGGTTAAGGAAGAGAAGAAATAAAACACAGTAAACATCCGTGTGAACATCACGCGATCAAATAGAAGGAGCACAGCTCCAGGAGGTTTATGAAAAATGTTTAAAGGAACAGATATCAAACCGTTTGAATCTAAAGTTTGGCTTGCTAGCCCCACTATGCATGGTGAGGAAATCAAATATGTTCAGGAGGCATATGACACTAACTGGATGTCCACAGTTGGTAAAAATATAAATGAAGTTGAGAAAATAGCAGCTGAGAAAGCTGAGGTTAAATATGGCGTTGGCCTTTCTTGTTGTACAGCAGCTCTCCATTTGTGCTGTAAATTAGCTGGTGAAAGATTATATGGAAAACCTGCCATTTCTCATGGAGCTCTTGAAGGGAAAAGAGTTTTTTGTTCTGACATGACATTTGATGCAACTCTTAATCCTGTGGTTTATGAGGGTGGTATTCCAATCTTCATTGATACAGAAAGAGAGTCATGGAACATGGATCCAGTTGCTCTTGAGAAAGCATTTGAGATGTATCCGGATGTAAAACTCGTTGTGTCTGCAGAGTTATACGGCTTTCCAGGAAGAATGGATGAGATTAAAAAGATCTGTGAAAAACACGGAGCGCTTTTAATTGAAGACGCAGCTGAAGCCATGGGAGCAACAATTGATGGCAGACAGTGTGGATCATTTGGTGATTATTCTGCCGTGAGCTATAACGGAAACAAGATCATCACAGGATCAGCTGGTGGATGTTTATTAACAAACAGTCTTGAGGACGCAAACAGATCTAGAAAATGGGCAACACAAGCTCGTGAAAATGCTGCATGGTATCAGCACGAGGAAGTTGGTTACAACTATCGTATGTCTAATGTGATTGCTGGTGTTATCCGTGGTCAGTATTTACATCTTGAAGAGCACATTGCTCAGAAGAAAACTGTTTATGAGAGATATGCAGAGGGATTTAAAGGATTACCAGTTAAGATGAATCCTATTACAGAAGGGACAGAACCTAACTATTGGCTTAGTGCAATGATTATTTACGAAGATGCTATGTGTAAGCAAGTTCGTGGCGAATGTGATGTTGCGTATATAAAAGAAGAAGGTAAGACTTGCCCAACTGAGATTCTTGAAGCGATTGCTTCTATTAATGCAGAAGGACGTCCTATCTGGAAGCCGATGCATATGCAGCCAATGTACAGAATGCATGAAGTTGTAGGTCGTGAAGGAACTCTTCGTTGCCGTACAAATGCATATATTGCTGGTGGTGTGGAAGATGTCGGTGCTGATATTTTCCAGCGTGGAGTGTGCTTACCTTCTGACAACAAGATGACAGCAGAGCAGCAGGATAAGATTATTGAAGTTATTAGAGCTTGTTTTGAGTAAGAAAAAGCTTGAGGAGTCATGCATCATATGAAAACAGATGAGGTTGGAAAAAAGATAGCAGAATTAAGACGTCAAGCTGGATATAGTCAAAAGACTTTGGCAGCTGCATTACACATCACTGATAAGGCTATATCAAAGTGGGAAAGAGGAATTTGTTTTCCGGACGTTTCGCTACTTCCTAAATTGTCAATTCTGTTAGATTCAGACCTGGAGGTTTTTATATCAGAGGATCTTAAGTGTGAAGAGTGGGTTGGATTGATAGAGATAGATGAGTGCGATTTTTCGCAAATTGTCTATGATAAACCTCTTGTTTATTATCTGCTGTCTCATTTTTTGTTAGTAGGAATTACGGATATATACATAATAACAAATAAAAAAAATCAACACTATCTGTCAGATGAGAAATTCAAAACTTTGGGATTTACTTTTTATTTTGGACAGCCGAATCAGCAACGTGTAATGATATTTAATCATCCGTGGTTTCTTTTTGGTTCTAATTTATCGCAGCAGTTTTTAGGAGCAATGTCCAGCTGTAGAAATACAAAGCTTGTTCCCGAAAATTTTAGAGAAACAGTGCTATTTGATTATAAAAACAACTATTTTAAAGACAAAAAGAAGTTTTTACGAACCTCAAAGAAAAGAACTTTGGGGAGAGGGATGGTATGTCTTGATATGAGTGATGCGGATGCAATTCTCGATGCCGCGTCATTTATTAAAATGTATCAAAAGCACTCAGGACTGTTAATCGGTAGCTTGGAAGAGATTGTAAAGAAGAAGTCGTAGAGACGATTTGGTATTAACGCAAAAAGGTAAACCACAAGTCGGTTGAAATTTAATTGATGACCATATAAAGTTTTGTATGATCCTTGTTTGAAAAGGTGAACTATTAAAATCTAATTTCATAAAAATACTTTATTTGATAAAGAGGAGAATATAAGTGATTATCAGAAAGACAAATTTGATTATTAAACGCTTGATTGATTTTATTGGTAGTAGTTTAGGACTAGTTATTCTATCTCCAGTTTTTCTTGTGACGATATTTTTATTAGAAATTTTTATGCCTGGGCCAGTGCTTTTTAGACAGCAGCGAGTTGGGGAAAATGGAAAAATTTTTGATATTCTTAAATTTCGAAGTATGAAGGTTGATAAAGAAGCTGAGAAGAATCATGACTTTTCTAAAGATGAAGAACGAAAGACGCCATTTGGCAACCTTATTAGAAGATTGAAAATTGATGAATTGCCTCAATTAATAAATGTATTTCGAGGTGATATGTCATTAGTAGGACCTAGACCTACGGTCAAAGAACAAACAGATTTGTACACAGACTATCAAAGACAACGCTTAAATATGCGACCGGGAATGACGGGATTGGCGCAGGTAAATGGGAATATCTCATTAACTTGGGACGAACGTATTGAATATGATGTTGAATACGTTACAAAGTTCTCTATATGGTTAGACTTGAAAATTTTACTGAAAACTGTGGCTGTTGTAATCTGTGGAGAGAATAAGTTTAATAAGCAGGAAAGGAAATGAACAAATGAAATCGGTGTTGATAGGTTCAGTATATTCTAGTCAAATAGTTTTAGAAGAGATGATTTCAAATAATTTTCCGATTGATATGGTTTTCTCATTAGACGAAGAATATGCTAAAGATGTTTCTGGGTATTGTCCGATTCATGTGACAGCCGAAAAATATAATATTCCTGTAAAAAAATTTCGGAAAATATCAGATGATGAAAATGTTGAAATTCTTAAAAGAATAAAGCCGGATTATATTTTTGTAATTGGATTGTCGCAATTGATCGATAAAAGAATATTAGAAATTCCGCTGAAGGGGTGCGTAGGTTTTCATCCTACACCATTACCAAAATTCAGAGGAAGGGCAGCAATGGTATGGCAGGTGCTTTTAGGAGTTCATGAAACTAAATGTACGATGTTTATGCTGGATGAAGGCATGGACTCTGGAGATATACTCTGCCAACAAGAGTATTTTATCGATGATTCAGATTATGCCGATGATGTTGGCGCAAAATTGTTGGAGGCAATACGATTATTAAGTCGAAAGGTTTTTACTGGATTAAAAACAGGTACAATTGTACCTATTAAACAGAACGAGGATGAAGCAAGTTATTTACTTATTAGACGTCCTGAAGATGGGCTAATAGATTGGAAAGATTCTATTGAAAATATTCATAGATTAATTAGAGCTGTATCGCATCCTTATCCAGGAGCGTATGGCATGTATGATGGTATTCATCAAGTGATTATATGGCGTGCAGAAGTTATGAAGAATCATAATATTATTGGTATACCTGGACAAATTTGCCGAGTATCAACGGACTCATTTGATATTCTATGTAAGGATGGAATCTTGAAAGTTACAGATTGGGACAATGTAGATAATATTAAGCTTTTTGTTGGTCATAAGCTAAAATGATTTAACTAATATTAATATGGAGATGTAGAGTATGCGAGTATTAGCGTTTGCACCTCATAATGATGATGAAGTGCTGGGTGTTGGTGGTACTATTGCAAAACTATCAACACAAGGACACGAGATATTTGTATGTGAGGTAACAAGTTGGTTGGAAAATCAAGATGCAACCATTGAATTAAAAAAACAAGCTATAGAAGCCCACAATATATTAGGCGTGAAAGAGACATATTTTCTTGATTTGCCAGTTGTCCATTTGAAGGAAACTGCGACTCATATCAAAAATAAAAAGTTTTGTGAAATAGTAAACGAGGTTAAGCCTGAAATGGCATTTATTCCGCATATTGGAGACATGCATGTCGATCATGCAGAGACTGCTATGGCAGCAATGGTTGCATTAAGACCTCTTGAGAATCCGCAGTTAAAGCAGATTTATACATACGAAACACTCTCTGAAACCGAATGGAATCTGCCCAATGTAGTAAACGGTTTTATTCCAAATGTATGGTGCAATATTTCAGATACATTTGAGAAAAAAGTTGAAGCAATGAAATGTTTTGCCGGACAGTTAAGAGCATTTCCGCATCCAAGATCAATTGAAGCCATTAATGCATTAGCTCAATTACGAGGATCTACAATAGGTGCAAATTATGCGGAGGCTTTTATGCTAACACGTGAGGTGTTTTAATGAAAAAAATAGCATTGTTTGGAGCTGGTGGTTTTGGAAGAGAAGTTGCATCAATCATCGAAGTACTAAATTCAATATCGCCAGTTTATGAATTAGTAGGATTTCTAGATGATGGAGCAGGGTTTTCTACAGAGGTTAAAATAAATGGATATCCTTTTCTTGGGAAGAGGGAATGGATATTAGAACATAAAGACGACGTACATTGTGTCTGTACGATTGGTAATTCAAAGATTAGAAGGCAGATTCAAAGGGAGTTAACCGAGCAGGGCGTAAAATTTGAAACAATTATAGCTTTTGGAAGTTATATTGGCCCATACACAAAGTTGGGTGATGGCTGCGTGTTATATGGAGGCATTACTGTTTCGGTTAATTGTCAAATCGGTGACGGGGTTCTTTTGAATCAGCAGGTTAATATTGGACATGACGTTACGATTGGAGATTTTTCAACAATTATGCCGATGACAGGTATTAGTGGTAATTGCCATATTGGTTCTGAGGTTAATATTGGTGGCCATGCTTTTATCATCCCAGGAAAAAAAGTTGGAGATGGGGCTACTATTGCAGCCGGAAGTATAGTATTTGCTAATGTAAAAGCTGGAACGACGGTATTAGGTAATCCAGCTAAGAGGATGAGAGAATTAGAATAAGGAGATTAGAATCATGAAGATCGCATTATTATTTTCAGGTCAGGGTGCTCAGTATCCTGGAATGATGAAAGATTTGTACGACACAGAGACTTCTGTGAAAAATGTGTTTGATAACGCAGATGATGCTTTGGGTAGAAATATCTCAACATTATGTTTTGAGGGAACTCAGGAAGAATTAAATCTTACCCATAATACACAGCCTTGTATGCTAGCTTCAGATCTTGCTGCAGCGATGGCTTTAAAAGAGCATGGTGTGGTAGCGGATGTAGTTGCTGGTTTCTCTCTTGGTGAGTATGCAGCGCTTGCATATGCGAATGCTATAGATCAGAAAGATGTATTTAAATTAATTCAGATAAGAGCAGATGCAATGCAGGAAGCAGTTGCACCAGGTGAAGGCGCCATGGCTGCATTTGTCGGAGCTACATCAGAGCAGGTTGAGGATATTTGTTCTAGAGTCACGAAAGGATATGTTGTAGCAGCAAACTATAATAGCCCAGTTCAAACAGTTGTTTCGGGTTCCGCTACCGGTGTAGATGAAGCTTGTGAATTGGCAGAGAAAGCTGAACTTCGCTGTGTGAAATTAGCAGTAAGTGCACCATTCCACTGTGCATTAATGGAGCCTGCAGCAATAAGACTGGAAGAAGAGTTCAAAACAATTACATTTGATGATCCGAGTGTACCTGTGTATATGAATGTTGACGGAAATCAATATGTTAAGGGGGATGTTATTGCTGACTTATTAGTTAAACAGGCCATGAGTCCAGTTAGATGGGTACAGACTTTAGAAAACATGAAAGAGGCTGGCGTAGATACCTTTATTGAATGCGGTCCAGGAAAAACACTTTCTGGATTAGTGAAAAAGACATTAAAGGGAGTAAAAGTATATCGCGTTGAAAATGTAAAAACATTGAACGATACGTTGGAAGCATTAAAAAATGAAAATTCATAAATACGACTCTGGGCTTCTTCATTCTTGTATGTATTTCATTGAAGAGAATGGGCATGCAATTGTAATAGACCCGTGTGAGATAACTGATTGTATTGGTGATAATATTGTGGATTATCTTATCATTACACATGAGCATTATGACCATATCTCAGGGGTAAATAAATGGAAAGATAGAACAGGTGCAAAACTTATCTGCAGTGAGAAATGTTCAACTAATATAACTGATTCAAAAAAGAATATGTCCAGATATTTTGATGTGTTCTGTGGAATGCAAACGTGGGTTCCTAGGGAAGAAATTAAAATTCAAGCTGTGGAATATATCTGTACTGCTGATATAACGTTTAATGATGAGAAAATATTTAACTGGCAAGGGCATACTATTGAACTAATGGAACTTCCAGGCCATTCTGAAGGGAGTATAGGTATTTGTATTGATAAAGATCATTTTTTCTCAGGAGACAGCTTATTTGAAAACTATCCGATAGAACTTAGATTTCCAGGAGGCAGCAAAAAGCAGTGGAATACGAAGGGGAAATTAAGGATAGAAGGATTACCTAGAGGGATAAGAATATGGCCGGGACATTTTGATGACTTTATTCTTAAATAAATGAAAAGGAGGTAAACGCTTATGGCTTTTTATAATTCAAGTGGAATACAAATAGCTGGTATTGCTTGTTCAGTTCCAGATAATTTTGTTACAGTTGAAAGCTTTAAATCAGTGTTTGGTGAGCAAGTACCAGAAAAGTTTTCAGCAGGAACTGGTATTAAATCTATGTTCAAAGCATTGCCTGAGCAGACTGCCAGTGATCTTGCTGTTGCGGCAGCAGAAAATCTATTTGAACATTCCAGTGTAAAGAAGGAAGAAATAGGCTTATTAATATTGGTAACACAGTCGCCGGATTATCGTAGACCGTCAAGTGCAAGCATAGTTCAAAAAGGATTGCATCTTCCTATTGATTGTTCATGTATGGAAATAAATTTAGGGTGTTCAGGATTTATATACGGACTGCAAACAGCAATGTCTATGCTGCGAGATTCTGAAGAAAAGTATGCACTGCTTGTTATGGGGGAGACGGCTTCAAAATTGGTAGATCCAAATGATAAATCCATAGTAATGATGTATGGTGATGCTGGAGCGGCTATCCTTTTAGAAAAGAAAGAGTGTGACATAACAAAAACATTGTTAAGAAGTGACGGAGATCGTTACAGAGCAATAGTTCTTCCGGGCGGAGGTTTTAGAGATATGTATCCACCTAAGGACAGATTCTTATGTGCTGATGATAATGAACGGTCATTATACGATATTTATATGGATGGAACAGCTGTATTTTCATTTTCTATAACGGATGTACCGCAGACTCTTATGGATTACATGAAACATACTGAAACAACAGTGGAAGATTATGATTTGTTTGTGTTTCATCAGGCGAATGAGTTTATTATCAAACAGTTAATGAGAAAATTGAAAATAAAGAAAGATAAGGTTCCGATTTCTTTAGATAGATATGGAAATACCGGTGGTATCTCTATACCACTAACTCTATGTAGTGAGTTTGGCGAACAGGCAGATGGAAAATGTTTAAAAACATTGATGTCTGGATTTGGAATAGGTTTATCTTGGGGAGTTACTAGTTGCCAAATTGATACTAATGTAATCTACCCAATAAACAGGACTAAATATTATTTCAAAGAAGGAAAGATTACTCGAGAAATGCTTGAGAAGAAATGAGGTTAAGATGAACGATTATTATCAATTAACAGATAAACACTATTTGGTAACTGGTGCAACATCTGGAATTGGACGAGAAACAGCAATCATATTAAGCAAGCTGGGTGCAAAGGTTGCAATTCTTGGAAGAAGAGAAGATAAGTTGCAGGAAACTATGGAGATGATGGAAGGAACAGGACATGCATCATATGTTGTTGATGTTTCCGACATTGATTCATTAGAAGAGAAAATCAAGACAATTGTTAAGGAGACTGGAGCATTTGATGGATTTGTTCATAGTGCTGGTATTGTAAAGAATCTACCGATTACCAATTTTAAATATGAACGTCTTCATGAAATTATGTTGACCAATTTTTATTCGTTTTTTGAAATCACCAGAGTACTGTGTAGAAAAGGAAGATATAACGAAGGGTTTAGCGTAGTTGGAGTGTCTTCAGTGGCTGCCACACATGGTGCAGCTACACAATCTGCATATGGCGCTTCTAAAGCGGCAATGAATGGTGCTATGAGATGCCTTGCTAAAGAATTAGGACCTAAGGGAATAAGGTTTAACACAGTTCTTCCAGCGGCGACTAACACAGAAATGTATAGTACATATATGGCTTTGAAGGCTGATATGAAAGATACGGAAATGAAGATTGAAGCTAATCCAAGACAATATTTAGGTATGAATGCTCCAGCGGATGTTGCAAATGCAATTATTTATTTGCTTTCACCATTATCTGGAAAGATTACTGGAGTTCAATTACCTGTTGACGGTGGATACGCATCTTGCTAAAGAAGGAAAGGAGAAATAGTAAAATGGTATTTAGTAAGTTCGACGATGTGAAAATTGCAGCAATTGCTGCGGCAGTACCTCAGAATGTTATTGATATTGAGGCAAAGTTAAATGATCCTGAAGAGGATCCAAAGTTTATTAAACAGTTCATGAAAAACACAGGTATCAAGGCGAAGAGAAGATGTGGGTTTGAACAGACTGCATCAGATTTTTCTTATGCTGCTGCAAAGCAGATTATGGATGCTGGTTATTTTACTTCAGATGAAGTTGGTGTGTTAATTAATATTACACAGACACCGGATTATAGAACTCCATCAACAGCTATGTTAATCCAGAAGAGATTAGGATTATCCAAGAACTGCCTTGTTTTTGATATCAATTTAGGTTGTTCGGGATTTGTATATGGTGTTTCTTTGGCAGCAAGTATTTTAAAAACATCAAACGCTACAAAGGCACTTGTTACAGTTGGAGATACTCTTGCTAGAGGAAGAAAGCATGTAAAAATGAAGCGATCTTCGAATACTGGTCTCTTATTTGGAGATGCAAGTGCAGCAATTTTGCTTGAAAAAGGCTCTGAAAATGGATTCTGCTCTGCATTAATGAGTGATGGAACAGGTCATAAAGCATTATCTTCTCCGTACAACGGCTGGAGACATCCAGTAGGACCTGAGAGTATTCCGGGGGACGATATTGCGGTATTCAACTTTACAATTAGCGAAGTTCCGGCAATTCTCAAGGAGTACATGGAAGTAACTGGAACAGGCACTGATAACTATGATGGATTAGTTCTTCATCAGGCAAATATGATGATTTTGAAGAATATTGCAAAGAGAGTTGGAATGCCAATGGATAAGGTTCCGGTATGTTTGGATCGATTTGGAAATACTAGTGGATGTTCAGTTCCGCTTGCAATCGTAGATAAATACGGAAAAGACGAAGACGACAAAGTTGTAAATCTGCTTACAAGTTCTTTTGGTATCGGTCTCTCTTGGGGTGTAGTGGGATTTGAGATTAACACCAAGGATGTACTTCCGTTGATTGAAACAAATGAAACTTATGATGATGGCTATTCAGATGATGTGGAAATGGACGCTATTATAGAGGATTAATAATAAGGAAAATGAAAAATGACAGAACGTGAAAAACTTGCAATGCTTGAGGAAATGCTGGAACTCGAAGAAGGAGATCTGACAGCAGACAGATTACTGGAAGATATTGATGAATATGATTCAATGTCTAAGCTCTCTCTTATCGTGCTCATGGACGATGAATTTGGAGTAAAACTTACTGGCGATGAAATCAAAGGATTTAATACAGTAGGCGATATTATCGCAAAGATGAACAAATAAGAATAATTGGATGAATGGCATGGGGATGTAAAAGTCCTCATGCTATGTAAAAAAGGAGAATGAAAGATGACAGAACGTGAAAAACTTGCAATGCTTGAGGAAATGCTGGAACTTGAAGAAGGAGATCTGACAGCAGACAAATTACTGGAGGATATCGATGAATATGACTCAATGTCAAAGCTTTCTCTTATCGTGCTCATGGACGATGAATTTGGAGTAAAACTTACTGGCGATGAAATCAAAGGATTTAATACAGTAGGCGATATTATCGCAAAGATGAACAAATAAGAATAATTGGATGAATGGCATGGGGATGTAAAAGTCCTCATGCTATGTAAAAAAGGAGAATGAAAGATGACAGAACGTGAAAAACTTGCAATGCTTGAGGAAATGCTGGAACTTGAAGAAGGAGATCTGACAGCAGACAAATTACTGGAGGATATCGATGAATATGACTCAATGTCAAAGCTTTCTCTTATCGTGCTCATGGACGATGAATTTGGAGTAAAACTTACTGGCGATGAAATCAAAGGATTTAATACAGTAGGCGATATTATCGCAAAGATGAACAAATAGGGTGATGAATGTATGAGTAATATTGAAAAGTATAATGAGATATTTATGCGAGTATTAGAAGTCCCAGTCAGTGTTCTTGATGAGAACTTTACTTTTAAAGATGTACCACAGTGGGATTCTGTAGCTCATTTATCTTTGATTTCTGAATTAGAAGATGCTTTTGATGTGTTTTTTGAGTCTGATGATGTACTTCATTATGGATCATATTGTAATGGAATTAAAATACTAGAACGATATGGAGTAGTAATGAATTGATTTTTGTTTTGGGGTAGGTGAGTTGAAACTTGAAAAGATTAGTAACTATAAAAACTAAATATTTCATGATGTGTTTGATGCTATGGTATTTTTGTGATGATGCAATAATTTCAGGTTTCACGCATTTGCTTGGAGGATATGCGCATTTAATTTGGTTATTTGGATTTGTATGCTTATTTTCGTTTTCTTTAGTTTTTTCTAATAAAAACAATTTATTAATTCCAATATGTTTATATGTGTCAATTGTATTTTTAGTTTTATTTACAAGTGTTTTTCATCCGGAGTATGCTGATTGGTTTCATCATAGCTATTATAATCTAAACAATATGCTTGTCCATCCGAGAGGTGCTATTTGGGCTTTTATTGTAGTATGGTTAATAGATGATCCTGAAGATATATACAGTACATTGAGAATTGTGTGTTGGATTCTATTCATCTATTATTTGTTACAGTACGCACAAGCGATGCGTATTGGTTATTGGACAATATATGATATTGATGGTACCGAGAGCCAGATGACTTATAATATGGAATTTGGATATGCAATGATGTTTCCTGCTGTTTTTTTTGGAGCAGTTGCTTTTTTAAAAAAAGTTAAGATCTATTATTTGTTCTATGCAGTAGCAATGATAACTATTCTTTTAGGGGGGTCAAGGGGTTCTGCAGTTTGGGGAATACTTTTATTTCCAATTATGCTTCCATTTAAATGGAAAAATTTTACCAAAAAAGAAAGGCATATTTGGTTATTAGCATGTTTTTTCCTTTTACCTTTGGCATACCTAGTGTATAGCTATTTAGATGTAATTCAACTTGGCTTATCAGTCGCGTTGTCAGAACATGGAATATCATCAAGGACAATTGAGGCATTGTTTTCGGGTGAATTATCAGATGCAAATGGTCGTGATGAAATATACGAGATGGCAATTGACCTTATAAAAACTGGTGGACCGTTTGGGCGAGGAATATATGGAGATCGCATATACATAGGACGCTTTTTTAGATGGGGATACAGTCATAATGTTATCCTTGAATTGCTTGTAACATTTGGATATGTAGGCGGAAGTGTAATAGTAGGTGCAGTTGTATATGGGATATATAATTTGTTTCGAAGAGTCACAGGAATCACTGAACAGATTATATTTATAACTTTTTTTGTTACATCTTTAAAACTGATTCTTTCTAACTCGTTTTGGTATGTGCCATCTTTTTGGGTAGTATTAGTTTTAATAATAAAATGGAAGACAGGAACGGTAAAACAAAAAAAATTACTTGGAAGTGGTTAGAGTAATGAAAAATAGATCGACGTATTCATTTAATAATATGATTTGGGGAACTATGTATCGAAGTCTGCGGATGTTTTTTCCGTTGGTTCTTCGAGGTTTTATCATACGTGAGATTGGAGCGCATTATGTTGGACTTGAAGGTGTTTTTGGCGCGATTCTATCTATATTAAATTTAACTGAACTAGGTTTTGGAACAGCCGTTGTCTTTATGATGTATAAGCCAGCTGCCGAAAATGATATACCTACTATGCGTATACTCTTGGGAGTGATGCGAAAATTTTATATTATAATTGGCTCTGTAATTCTTGCTATTGGGTGTTTATGTATTCCAATATTAAATATCCTTGTAAGAAATGATACTGGTGCAAATATGAATATTTATCTATTGTACATCATGTATTTATTTCAAACGGTAGGAAGCTATTTTAGTTTTGCATATAGATCATCTCTTTTGACTGCATATCAAAGACAAGATGTGATTTTTAAAATATTGTTTTTTACTAGTCTTGTAGAATATTCATTAAAAATAGTTATTTTAATTATAACAAAGAACTATTATCTATATATTTTGGTTTTTGCTTTGATGATAATACCTCAGAATATTTGTTATTACATATATTCTAAAAAAATGTATCCAGATATATATCCTGAGGGAAAACCTACAGCAGAAATGATTAGTACTATAAAAACTAAAATTACTGCACTGATAGGACATAGATTGGGTGCTACGGTAATGTTTTCAATCGATAGCATTATAATATCTTCATTTATAGGTTTATCTATTCTTGTAAAATATGATAATTATAATGTCATCATGAATTCTATAATAACTTTGCTAGGGGTTATTTTGACAAGTTTGGTTGCAAGCGTAGGAAACAAACTTGTATTGGATTCAGTACAAGAGACCTATGGATTGTTTAAAAGAATCTCATTTCTCTGGATTGCTATAGTGGGTTGGTGTACAGCATGTTTCCTGTCTTTATATCAGCCTTTTATTTCTCTTTGGGTTGGAGAAGAGTATTGTTTTGATGAAGGAATTGTAATCTGTATTTGTTTATATTT
>JAUNPJ010000089.1 GCA_030536755.1 Eubacteriales bacterium
ACTGCTACTAATCGGGTGAGGGCGTAACCAATGCTTAAGTCTTGGAGAGAATGTCACATGTATGTAGTTTTGAAGATATACTTCTTCAATGAAATATTCCTCGATAGCTCAGTAGGTAGAGCACGCGGCTGTTAACCGCGCTGTCGTAGGTTCGAGTCCTACTCGGGGAGTTAAAATGACTGCAGATTGTAAAATTTGCAGTTTTTTTTATGTAAAAAACAAGGTATACTGGTCTATGAGAAAATTATTATTTTATACAGGTTTGCATTTTTTGATTGATCTGGCCTGTATCTATTTTCTGACAGGAATGATGATGCCAAGATTTGCAGAACATGAGCAATGGCTGTTTCTGGCAGTATGTTATAACTTATTGGCATTTGCATGGCCGGCGGTATGGGGATGTCTAGCTGATCTTTTAAAGAAAGACAGTCTGCTGACAGTTTTTGGGTGTGTATTGGTGTTTGCCGGATACCTTTTTGACCGTGCACCTTACATAGCAGTATTTTTTCTTGGAACAGGAAATGGATGGTTTCATATTTCAGCCGTGAGGCGCTATTGATTTTAGAATATTTCGCTGAGGCTGGGATTTGGTTGTTAGAGGGCTGGATTTATTCGAAGAGGTTGCCATATTGGAGACATCCGTGGCTGTTTTCTATGATGGCAAATCTGTTTTCGTATGGAATAGGGATTGTGATTTCTTAAAAGATGGGAGGAAAAAATGAAAAAGAAAAGAAAATGTTGTATGTTGCTGATATTGATGCTTCTGTTTGGCAGTGCGCAGACAATCTGGGCAGATGCAGCAGTGGACTGGTATTCACAGGAAGCGGTGGATTATGATGTGCAGGTATCGGCGCCGGATGGGGGAGTGAATATCCGTTATGGTCCTGGTGTGGAATATGATCGCCTGATGGACAGTATGATTCCCAATGGCGTGATTCTTCATGTGACATCCCAGGCACAGGCTTCCAATGGAAATTACTGGGGCTATACGTATTATAATGGGATTTACGGGTGGATTGCGCTGACACAGGTATCAAGAATTGAGTCGGTTCCAACTCCGGCACCTGCCACTCCAGAACCGGTACAGCTTCCTTCAGAAACTCCTGTGGTGACAGCTGCGCCAACAGAAGCAGTAACACCACTTGTTACGGAAATTCCAACCGTGACGCCGACAGCAGAACCAACAGAGACGCCTTCTGAGACAAAAGAACCTGAAAAGACGCCTGCACCGGAAGAGGAATCCAAAGAAGAAGGAATCACGATCAGTTATCGGCTTCTGATCAAGATTCTGATTGGTGTCTGTATTGTTCTCATTGTTTTGTTTACAGCTATTGTGCTCTTGCTGATCAGTAAAAAACGTTAATCAAGAAAGTATTGAAAATATGCAAAAAACATTGCAAAAAAATTACAAATATATTAAAATGAGTAACAGTTATGAAATAAAAGGTGGAGGAGTTACAACATGAAAAAACGTAGAAGTCGCATTCGCCTTATATGTATGACAGCTATGATTCTGGTAATGATGTTTGCAATGTCAGTGCATGTATCGGCCGCTGCGACACCAAAATTAAATTATTATCAAAAAAGCATCTATCTTGGAAAGACGCTGCAATTGGAGGCTACAGGCGGAACGGTTCAGTCCTGGACAAGCAGTGACAGTTCGATTGTATCGGTAAACAGCCATGGTGTGGTGACAGGACATAAAATTGGCACTGCAAAGATTTATGCAAAATTTTCAACCAAAACATTGAACTGTACCGTGAATGTTCGCCCGGTCAACAAAAGTAAGTACATATCCAATTCCCAGATGAAGGTTATGCTGAATGTTCTGGGAGCGGTAGAGACTGGCGGACAGGTTTATGGTCAGAGAGATTATGCAGATTTTACAAGTCCTTATACAAATTCCGGAGCGGAGTACAGCTGTACGGCAGGTGCTTATCAGGAATATGGTGAAAATTTGAGACAGCTTCTTTTGAAGATTCAGAAGGAGTATCCGCTTACTTTCAAAAAATATGACACAGCGGGAATTGCCGCTGATCTTCAGAAAAACTGGTACTACAATCCTTATACCGTCCGCAAGGGAAGTGCCAAGGCAAATGCTATCGTAAAGATCATTTCCAGTCCTTCTGGAAAACTGGTGCAGGATTATCGAGCGATGGAATTGATTGACGAATATCTGGGACATGCCAAGGGACTTGGTATCACCAATGTACGTGCGGCTTTATTTGCTGCAGAATGTGAGCATCAGGGCGGCTATTCTGCGATGAAACGAATTGTACAGCGTGCTTCCAACAAAAACAGCATTTCCAGCCTGTATACATCGTTGACAAAGGATGATCCAAATTCCAATCAGATTGGAGCTTTGAAGTATCGTACAAGACATAGATTGTGCCGTGACTGGATCGCAGAGCATATTTCAAAAACAGCAAAATTAAAATAATAAAGAATTAGGACATAAGTTGTTGTAAAGTTTAAAACAAGGGCTTATGTCTTTTTTGTGCCTTTTACCTATACATTTGTCACAAAAAGCTTCTTCAATTTTTGACACTAATCACGAAAAGGAAAAATTTACCGGAAATCAATTGACTTTATATGTGCAGATGCTATAATGAAATCAATCTTGAAACGGGTTTCAAGAAAAAAATAGACAAAGAAGTGGATACAGCAGAGGAGAGACAGGAGGAACAGACATGGTAAGTATTCGACAGGTAGCACAGATGGCAGGGGTATCACCGGCAACCGTATCGAGAGTGATCAACGGAACGGCGAAGGTGGATGAAGAGAAAGCTCAGCGCGTCTGGAAGGTGATTCGTGAAACCGGATTCACACCGAATGAGATTGCCAGATCGCTCTACAAAAAGTCTTCCAAGATCATCGGTTTGATTACACCGAATATCGAAAATCCTTTCTTTAATCAGGTTGCGAAGGAAATTGAGGAAAAAGCCTATGAACACGGCTATCGACTGACTCTGTGCAGTACCAATGACAATGACGAGAAAGAAAAGGCAAACATTCAGATGCTGACAAGGATGAATGCGGATGGGATGATTCTTATGACGAACAATGAAGAAATTCGTGGGGAGCTGGAGACCTGCAACATGCCGGTGGTTGTTCTCGACAGACAGCTGAGAGGTTCGGGGATGTCTTACATTCAGGCAGACCATTATCAGGGCGGCCGGATGGCCACAGAGCATCTGATCCAGTGTGGCTGCAAGAACATCGTCAATGTCAAAGGACCGCAGGCATTTTCTTCCGCACGAGCCCGCTTCAAAGGATATCAGGATGTGTGCCAAGAGCACAGACTGGTACAGCAGTGTGTGGAATGTGATTACAATTATCATGCGGGTCTGAGAGCTGCAAAAGAGATTCTGGAACAATATCCAGATACAGACGGCGTAATCGCCTGCAACGATATGGTAGCAATTTCCATATACAAAGTATTTCATAAAGCCGGAATTGCGATTCCAAATCAGGTACAGCTGATTGGATTTGATAATATCGATGAAAGCTATCTGATGACCCCAGAGTTGACCACCATTGCACAGCCTGTAAAACAGATCGGGGAGAAAGCAATGGAACTGATCATTGCGGGAATCAATCAGGTAGGCGGAAGACAGGAATATACATTTCCGGTTAAGTTAATTCAGCGGGAGACAACCATCCCGATGAAATAAAACATGAAGGAGGAGAGAAACATGAAGATTTCAGTAGTGGGAAGCATCAACATGGACATGACGGTAACGGCAGAACGCATTCCCCAAAAAGGAGAGACATTGCTTGGAGAACAGCTTCATTACATTCCGGGCGGCAAGGGCGCAAATCAGGCCGTTGCTATGGCAAGACTTGGAGCTGAGGTGGAGATGTTTGGCTGTGTCGGAAATGACGGCAACGGCGAGGCACTGATCAAAAATCTCAAGGAGCAGGGTGTGATCACCGATCACATTGGCGTGATTGAGGGAACGCCGACAGGAATTGCACTGATCACAGTAGGGGATAACGACAATACGATCGTGATCGTAGCAGGAGCAAACGGCAAAGTAGACCGCGCTTATGTAGACAGCATTGCTGAGGAACTCAAAAAATCTGACATGGTCGTGCTGCAGCATGAGATTCCGATTGACACGGTAGAATATGTCGTAGACTTCTGTTATAAAAACGACATCAAAGTGGTTTTGAATCCGGCGCCGGCATGTCCGCTCAAACAGGAGACGATTGAGAAGATTACATATCTGACACCAAATGAGCATGAAGCCAAGATCTTGTTCGGTGATATGGAGAGAGAAGAACTTCTAAAGAAATATCCGGAAAAAGTATTCATCACACTTGGCTCTAAGGGCGTGACAACCTGCCTCAAATCAGGAGAAGTGCTGATCGTACCGGCAAGACCTGCAAAAGTAGCAGATACCACAGGTGCGGGTGATACCTTAAACGGTGCTTTTTCTGTGAAAATTTCAGAAGGCGCTGGAATGGAAGAAGCCCTTCGCTTTGCGAATGTAGCAGCAAGTCTTTCCACAGAAAAATTCGGTGCGCAGGGTGGAATGCCTACAAGAGAAGAAGTAGAAAAAGAGATGGAGGGATAGCATTGAAGAAACAGGGAATTTTGAACAGCGACATCTCCAGAGTGCTCTCTTATCTGGGACATACCGATACGATTGCCATTGGAGACTGCGGCCTTCCCATTCCGGAAGAGACAGAACGAATTGATTTGTCATTGACTTTTGGAGTTCCATCTTTTATGGATGTCTTGAAAGCGGTTTCAAACGACATGGCAATCGAAAAAATTGTATTGGCAGAGGAGATCAAAGAGCAGAATCCTGATGTACTTCATCAGATCGAAGCGCTTTTTGCGGAAAAAGAAACCGGTTTCAAAGCGGAGTTTGTGCCACACACAGAGTTGAAAAAACAGACAAAAGAATGTAAGGCGGTCATCCGCACGGGTGAGACAACTCCTTATGCCAACATTATTCTGCAGGCGGCATGTATTTTTGCATAATGGAAGAAAGGGGGACAAGAACATGAATATAGAGATGAAAGGAATTGACAAATCCTTTGGCACCAATCAGGTTTTGAAAAATGCAGGATTTTTGCTGCGAGATGGAGAGGTTCACGCATTGATGGGAGAAAACGGTGCAGGTAAGTCAACTCTCATGAAAATTCTGACGGGTGTTTATACGAGAGACGCGGGAAAGGTCATTGTAGACGGCAAAGAAGTGGAGTATCACAATCCACAGGAAGCGGAGAAGGCCGGAATCGTATTTATTTACCAGGAATTGAACGTTATGTTTGATCTGACGGTAGAAGAAAATCTTTTTATGGGCAAAGAGATCACAAAAGGCTTTGGAATCTGTGACAAGAAAGCGATGCGCAAAAAAGCAAAAGAAGTTCTTGATATGATGGGAGTCGATATCAATCCGTCAGCCGTGATGTCAGAACTTTCCGTAGGACAGCAGCAGATGATTGAAATCTGTAAAGCACTTATGGTGGATGCGAAAGTCATCATCATGGATGAGCCGACAGCAGCACTGACACAGAGTGAGACAGATGCGCTGTTTAAAGTGATTCATTCACTTCGCAAAAAAGGCGTTTCCATGGTATATATTTCACACCGTATGGAAGAAATTTTCGAGCTGTGTGACAGAATTACCGTTCTTCGTGACGGTTCTTACATCGGAACGGAGGAGATCAAAGATATCGATATGAACGATATCGTAAAGATGATGATTGGACGTGAGATTGGAGAACGTTTCCCGGCGAGAGATGTCAAGCTGGGCGCTGAGGTGTTAAAAGTTGAGAAACTGACGAGTCCTGGCGTTTTCCACGATGTTTCGTTCAGCGTGAGAGCAGGAGAGGTTCTTGGAGTATCCGGACTCATGGGTGCCGGACGTACCGAGATCATGCAGGCGATTTTCGGAAATCTTCCTCTGGAGAGCGGAAAGATTTACATTGAGGGCAAGGAGACTGTCATTAAAAATCCGGAAGCAGCCATGAAAGCGGGAATCGGCTTTATCACAGAGGACCGAAAGACAGAGGGTTTGATGCTGGAGAAGAGTATCGAAGAAAATATCTCACTTGCAAATCTCGGAAAAGTATCCGGTAAAAATCATGTACTTTCCAATTCGGCAGAGGATGCACTGGTGAAAAAAGGAATTGAAGAATTCCACATCCGCTGTTTCGGACCGGCTCATGAGTGCGGCAACTTAAGCGGTGGTAATCAGCAGAAGGTAGTACTGGCAAAATGGATTTATACAGAACCGAAGATCCTGATTCTGGATGAGCCGACCAGAGGTGTAGATATCGGTGCGAAAAAGGAAATTTACAGTGTTATTAATGAGATGGCTGCAAAGGGAGTGGCAATTATCATGGTTTCTTCCGAACTTCCGGAAGTATTGGGAATGAGTGACCGGATCATGGTCGTGCGTGAAGGGGAAGTTCGCGGAATTATCAGCAAAGAGGAAGCAAATCAGGAAAATGTTATGACATTAGCGACAGGAGGTACAATCTAATGGAAAAGAATAAGAAAAGTGTTGGGGAAATCATACAGGAGTATGGCGCGTTTCTTGCGCTGGCAGTTTTGGTAATCGGTATCAGTATTGTAAGTCCGGAATTCCGAACAGGAAGCAACTTCCTGTCACTCTTAAGACAATCCTCCATCAATGGATTAATCGCATTTGGTATGACCGGCGTTATCCTGACAGGTGGTATTGACCTGTCTGTAGGTTCGGTACTTGCACTGAGCACTGCATTATGTGCAGGCATGATTTCTTCTGGCGTGCCGGCAGGAATTGCCATGCTTCTGGCACTTGTGATCGGTACGGTATTGGGCGGTGTCAGTGGATTTATGATCACAAAAGGACGTCTGCAGCCGTTTATCGCAACTTTGATCACAATGACTGTTTATCGTGGTCTGACCATGATTTTTACAGATGGAAAACCGATCTCCAATCTGGGAGACAGCTTTGTGCTGAAACTGATCGGTAAAGGAAATATTTTGGGAATTCCGGTGCCTGTTCTGTTACTGATTCTGATTTTCCTGTTATTCTACTTCCTTCTGACAAAAACAACATTCGGAAGAAAAGTATATGCAACAGGAAGCAACTGGAAATGTGCACAGCTGGTAGGTGTCAACATCAATAAAACAAAAGTAATTTTATATGCAATTTCCGGTTTGATGGCTTCCATCTCCGGTTTGATCCTTCTGTCCCGTCTGAGTTCTGCACAGCCTACACTTGGTGAAGGTTATGAGCTGGATGCCATCGCATCCGTAGCACTTGGCGGAACAAGTATGAATGGAGGTCGCGGTAAGATTCAGGGAACGCTTGTGGGTGTACTGATCATCGCTGTACTGAACAACGGTCTGAATATTCTTGGTGTATCTTCTTACTACCAGGATGTGGTAAAAGGCCTTGTTATTCTTGTGGCAGTATTATCTGACAGAAAACGTTAAATTGTAGCAAAAACAGAATGAATTTTAAATTCAAATAAAATTTTAAAGAAAAAGGAGAAGAAAAAATGAAAAGAAGAGTATTAGCATTATTAATGGCAGCAGCTATGACAGTTGGCATGATGGGATGCGGCGCAGTTGCGATCGATGGAGAAGGCGGAAGTAAAGAAACTTCCAGCAGCGAGAGCACGGGAAGCGGTTCTGTGGGACTGGCAATCTCCACATTGAACAATCCATTCTTCGTAAAACTTTCTGAAGGTGCACAGGCAGCAGCAGATGAGGCAGGCGTAAAACTGATCACAGTAGATGCCGGAGATGATGCAGCAAAACAGACAAGTGATGTGGAAGATTTGATTTCCAAAAATGTAAGCGTTCTGATCGTAAATCCGGTAGACTCTGATGCGATCGCTCCGGCAGTAAAAGATGCAGTTGCAAAAGGTCTGAAGGTAATTTCTGTAGACCGTGTTGTAAACGGTGTTGACGTAGACTGCCAGATCGCTTCTGATAACGTGGCTGGTGCAGAGATGGCAACAGAATATCTGGCTGAACTGGTTGGAGAAGGTGCAAAAGTAGCTGAGCTTCAGGGCGTTCCGGGTGCATCTGCAACCATCGACCGTGGAGAAGGATTCCATAACGTGGCAGATGAGAAACTGGATGTAGTACTGAGCCAGACAGCGAACTTTAACCGTGCAGAGGGCATGACCGTTATGGAAAATATTCTGCAGTCTGCAAGTGATGTCAAAGGTGTGTTTGCACACAACGATGAGATGGCGCTCGGCGCTTTGGAGGCAGTGGCTGGAAAAGATATTCAGATCATAGGTTTTGATGCAACGGATGATGCAGTAGCAGCAGTCAAAGACGGCAAGATGGCGGCAACCGTGGCACAGCAGCCGGATAAAATGGGAGAAACAGCTGTGAATACAGCAATTAGTCTCATCAACGGAGAGACGGTTGAGAAATCTATTCCGGTAGAAGTAACACTCGTTACAAAAGAAAATGCAGAATAAAACAGAAATGCAGATAAAAAGGGGATGCGAAGGTGCATCCCCCTTTTTACGTGTTCAGGAAAAAATAAAAAAATAAATACGAAAAAAGCTTCGGAATACTTCCGAAGCTTTTCGAGAGGCGACAACCGGATTTGAACCGGTGATAAGGGTGTTGCAGACCCGCGCCTTACCGCTTGGCTATGTCGCCATGTCTGTGTCGCTTACCTCAGCGACGAGATTTATAATACCATAAGTTTTGACGTTTGACAAGGGTTTTTTTGAAAAAATTTGAATTTTTTTAAAAATTATATTTCAAAGCCTCAGTTCTTGGGAAAAGGGCGCTTAATATTACTGACTCCGCACAAATAATTCATATCTACATTATAAAATTCGGCAAGACGAATCAGATATTCCACCGGAATCCGCACAATGCCTCGCTCATAATCGGAATATGTGGTCTGAGCTACATTGATCACATCTGCAATTTCCTTTTGCTTGTAATCATGATCTTCGCGCAGCTCGGAAATTCGTTCCACATAAGTCGCCATTCACATCACCTCAAACTGATTTTATAATAGATAAAATCAAAGCATTGGTATTTAACGGAATATCCGTTAAAAAGCATTGGGAATTGTATTTTTTTGAAGCATGGAACAAAAATGTTGTAAAATCAAACAGCCATGATATAATGTTACTCGGACTTACGAAAAAAGGAAAATGAGGGGGAATTATGGAGTTAACAGTTACAACATTTTTGATTGTGTGCCCGCTTGTATTTTTGGGCGCTTTTGTGGATGCCATTGCCGGGGGCGGTGGACTGATCACGCTGCCGGCTTATCTGATTGCCGGAGTTCCGCCGCATTATGCGGTTGCTACCAACAAACTTTCATCGGCCGGGGGAACGATTTTTTCCACTGCACGTTTCTGCAAAAATGGTTATGCGGATTTTCATCTGGCTGTTCCGGGAATCCTGGCTGCGCTTCTTGGCTCCAGTCTCGGCGCGCACATTGCTCTTCGCGTAGATGACCAGGTATTCAAGATCATGCTGGTGATCCTGCTTCCGGTTATTGCTTTTTACGTGCTGACCAAAAAGGATCTGGAACCATCTCAGGAGAAGACGATTTCCAGAAAAATGCAGTACGTCATTGTGACACTGGCATCGTTTGTCATTGGCATGTACGATGGATTTTATGGTCCGGGAACAGGAACCTTCCTGATTCTGGTTTACACCAGTCTGGCAAAAATGGATGTGCTGACTTCTGCAGGCAATACAAAGCTGGTGAATCTGACCTCGAATATTTCGGCTCTTGTCGTATTTTTGATGAACGGGGTTGTGATTCTGCCGCTGGGACTTGCGGCTGTGGTATTCAGTATTGCAGGACATTATCTTGGAGCGGGTATGGCTATGAAAAACGGCGGTAAATTTATCCGTGTGATCATTCTTGCGGTAATTGCCATGTTGTTTATCAAAACAATTATGGAAGCTATCGGCTGAAAATGAATATCCGCTGTTTCGCCTGAATATAGTGTACCCAAAGGCATGCATAAAATGCTGTGCTGCGATTGTTTTTGGGAGGCGAGTGATTGATACCAAAAGCAAAAGGGAAAAAGACAGATACCACGATGCTGATTCTGGTGCTGGTGCTGGTGGTGTTTGGCCTTGTTTTGCTGTACAGCACCAGTGAGTACAATGGGCGGGTCAAATTTCAGGATCCTGCCTATTACTTCAAAAAGCAGTTTTTTGCCACTTCTCTGGGTCTTATGGCCATGTATCTTGTATCCTGTATCGATTATCACTGGCTGGCACAGCTGGCGCCCTGGGCGTACCTTCTTTCCCTGGGGCTGTCCACAGCCGTTTTGTTTTTTGGAGATGAATACAATGGTTCCAAAAGATGGCTCTCAGTAGGACCTCTGTCCTTTCAGCCGGCGGAATTTGCCAAGGTGGCGGTGATCTTGTTTCTGTCATATCGAATTGAACGTACAGAAAAAAAGACCACCGGATTTTTATTTATGGCGCGGGTTATGCTGAATGTTTTACCCATTGTAGGTCTGGTAGGATCGAACAATCTGAGCACGGCAGTCATCATTCTTGGCATTGCGGTGATTTTGATTTTTATGTCCAATCCCAGATATCTGCAGTTTGTGGGAGTTGGCGCTGCCGGGATTGGGTTTGTGAGCATTTTTCTTGCCATGGAGAGTTACCGTCTGGAACGTCTGGCAATCTGGCGCAATCCGGAAGCCTATGACAAAGGCTTTCAGACGATTCAGGGACTGTATGCAATCGGAAGCGGAGGATTGTTTGGAAAAGGGTTGGGAAGCAGTCTGCAGAAACTGGGATTTGTACCGGAGGCACAGAATGATATGATTTTTTCCATTATCTGTGAAGAACTTGGGCTGGTGGGAGCCAGTGCTTTGATCGTAATATTCGGACTGCTGATCTGGCGGCTGATGGTCATCTCCACGCATGCAAAAGATCTGCTCGGTGCGATGATCGCAGCAGGAATCATGGGACACATTGCCATTCAGGTTATTTTGAATATTGCAGTTGTGACCAATACGATCCCCAATACGGGAATCACGCTGCCGTTTGTCAGTTACGGAGGAACTTCGGTGCTGTTTCTTCTGAGTGAGATGGGTTTGGCCTTATCTGTAAGCCGTCACCAAAAAAGATAAGCTGCATATGATAAGAAGTAAGAGGGTCTTGAGGTGTAGCGAGTGGGTTGTATGAGAATTTGGGGCGGGAGACCGCTGGAAGGCAGTCTTCGTGTCCAGGGATCGAAAAACGCGGCGCTTCCGATGATTGCCGCTTCTATATTACATAATGGAAAGACAGTGCTTCATAATTGTCCGCGAATCAGAGATGTGGACTGCATGACAGAGATTCTTAAAATGTTGGGAGCAAAAGCATGGTGGGAAGAAAATACACTTTTTCTGGACTGCAGCAAGGTATTTTGCGGACGGATACATAAAGCATATGCACAGAAAATGCGTTCTTCGATCGTGCTACTGGGAGCACTTTTAGGGAGATTCCACAAGGCCGCAATTGCACATCCCGGAGGATGTGTGATCGGTCCGCGCCCGATTGATTTGCATCTGGAAGTGCTTCAGTCTCTGGGAGCTGAGATTTCTGAGGAGGATGGAATGATCTGTGCGCAGTGCCGTGAACTGAAGGGTGGGGCGTATCGTTACCGCATCAAAAGCGTAGGCGCTTCCCAGCAGGGAATTCTGGCGGCAGTTCTGGCAAAGGGAACGACACATCTTCTGCATTGCTCCTCAGAGCCGGAGGTGCAGTGGCTCATTCGTTTTCTGAACAGCCGTGGTGCGGATATTTCCTGGGAAAATCAGGAAGATATCTGCATTCATGGAGTGGAACAATTGGAAGACGTGGAATTTGAAATTCCGCCGGACCGCATTGCTGCGGGAACTTATCTGTGTGCAGGCGCGATTACGAGAGGGCAGGTGACACTGGAAAATGTAATTTTAGAAGAAATAGAGGCATTTTTGGATGTCTACCAGAAAATAGGTGGACAATATGAAGTCAACAGTGGTAAACTGTTAACGGACAGCCGGAGGGTGGAATATGCAATTCCATATTTAGAGACGGAGGTCTATCCGGGATTTCCTACAGATCTGCAGTCTCCGATGATGGCGGTGCTGGCTACTGTGCCGGGGCTTAGTCATATTCGGGAAAATATTTTTGAAGACCGATTTAAGGCGGCAAAAGGGCTGCGGGAAATGGGAGCCTCTATTTATATAGAAGGCAGAGATGCCTGGATTGAGGGTGGACGCCCTCTGCAGGGGGCAAGGCTGCAGGCATGTGAACTCAGAGGAGGTGCGGCACTGGTACTGGCAGGTCTGGCAGCGCAGGGTGAGACTATTGTAGAGAACTGCGAATATATTGAGCGGGGATATGAACATATTTGTAAAGACCTTTCCGCGTTAGGAGGCATTCTTGAAAGGGATACAGGTAGATAGTAAATGAGAAAATCAAATTACCGAAAAGAGATAGAAATTTCTCCCAAGACAAGACGAATTGTAATCAGTTCTGTGGCAGGCGCTTTGCTGATTATGATTGTTTTCTTTTTTACCTATTTCCATGTAGATAAAGTAGAAGTCATGGGGAGCAGTTATTATACAGAAGATGAGATCAAGGGAATGGTTTTGAAGGGACCGCTTTCAAAAAACTCGGTTCTTGCACCTGTTTTATATAGTAAAGATGCGACAGACGATATTCAGTTTATTCAGGCGATCGATGTCAGTCAGGTAAACAATCATACCATTTGTATCAGCGTCAAAGAAATTCAGCCGGTGGGATGTTTTAAATATCTGGACTGTTATATGTATTTTGATCGAAAAGGCATCATCATTGCCAGCTCGGTGGAGAGAAATGTGCGAGTACCGTTTTTCCAGGGACTGCAGATCAGCAATGCTGCCTTTGGGGATGAAGTTCCGTTCTCAGATGAAAGCATGCTGAATACTTCCATCAGTCTTTCCAGAATTTTTGCGAAGAGTGATGACGTTCCGGATGATATAGCCTATGATGAATCCGGAAATATTACGTTAATATATGGAGACATTACGGCACAGCTTGGCAAAGATAAGTTTCTGGAGGATAAAATGACGCGGCTTCTGGCAATTCTTCCGAAGATTGCAGGACAGAAGGGAATCCTTCATCTGGAAAATGTAAATGATGATAAGAAAATTATCACATTTGAGAAGGAAGTTCCTGGGAGCGAACAGGGAGAAGAAGACAGTGATTCGGAAAAAGATTCCGAATATAAAGAAGATGGAAGCTACGACAGTGATTATGACAGTGGTTATGAC